>NZ_JAUBVR010000008.1:82633-118752 GCF_036705955.1 Microcoleus sp. A6-C6
CTTCAGAAGAGTAGTCCGCTACGGCTACTCCTAAAGTTTAGGGCTGTGAATTCAGCTCTCTAACTGTCGATCGAGAAAGCACCCATAATTTCATGGTGCTTTATTTAAGCAAGGCTGTAGAAATTTTAGATAATTTCTAGTTTCTGTGAAAAACTTTTAACCTTGAAAGGAGTCAAATCATGCAAGAAAATAAGGAAAATTCACTGTTTGCTGAACTCACCCCTGAAGAATCAGCTAGTGTCAACGGCGGTTACTATTATGCCAATAATCGCTACAACTGTAACCGTGGGCGCCGCCGCAGTTGGGTAGTGTACCGCCGGAATTGCGACGGTTCCTTCAGAAGAGTAGTCCGCTACGGCTACTCCTAAAGTTTAGGGCTGTGAATTCAGCTCTCTAACTGTCGATCGAGAAGCACCCATAACTTTATGGGTGCTTTTTGCTGATTGGGTAGTTGGTGAGGAGTAGTGTTCATTATGCTCTACTCATTATTCAATTTGCAAAATGTTAAAGAACATCCCTTTGATCGGCAAAATGCCATTATTCGGACAAGTAAACAGATTTAAAAAATACCAGGTTGTAATCCAGCAGAGTGAAGAAGACTGCGGGGCGGCTTGTTTGGCTTCGATCGCCAAATTTTACGGACAGAATTTTACTATTAGTCGTTTGCGAGAATGTGCCGGCACTGGTCAAAAGGGGACGACTCTGCTGGGCTTGAAGCAAGGCGCTGAGGCGGTGGGCTTTAATGCTCGATCGGTGCGAGCAGCCGCTGCTATTTTAGACAAAATTGATGAAGCACCTTTGCCGGCAATTATTCACTGGAGCGGTTATCATTGGGTTGTTTTGTACGGAAAGCAGGGCGACAAATATGCGATCGGCGATCCGGCTGTCGGTATGCGCTATATTTCCAAAGAAGAATTAGCGGCAGGTTGGACAGATTGGCTGTGCTTGCTAGTAGACCCAGATCCCGATCGATTTTTTGCCGAAGCAGACGGTCAACCGCCCGCCAATTCAGTACAAAAATGGATGCGCCGGGTTTGGATTTACCGCCAGCTTTTAATGGAAGCACTGTTGCTGAATATGGTGTTGGGTTTGCTGTCAATTTCTTCGCCTTTTCTCGTACAACTGCTCACCGACGACATTTTGGTACGGGGCGACACGCAACTTTTGGCAAGTGTGGCGATCGCAGTTATAGTTATGAACCTATTTAGCAGCAGTTTGGGATTAGTACAATCAAACTTGATTGCTCAATTTTCCCAGCGTTTAGAGTTGGGATTGGTGATGGAATTCGGGCGTAAATTCCTGCGATTGCCTTTGAGCTTTTACGAAACCAGACGCAGCGGCGAAATTGTCAGTAGATTACAAGATATCCAAGAAATCAATAAATTAGTTTCTCAATTTGCTATCAGCTTGCCCAGTCAATTTTTTATAGCTGTAGTTTCTTTTGTTTTCATGTTATTTTACAGCAAGGAACTGACGCTGGCAGCTACAGTTATCGCTGTGTTCATGACTGCCTCTACAGTAGTTTTTCTGCCCGTATTGCAGCAAAAGACGCGGAATTTATTTGTACTAGAAGCAGAAACTCAAGGCGTTTTAGTAGAAACCTTTAAAGGCGCGCTGACTGTCAAAACTACTAGCAGCGCCCAGCAACTTTGGGAAGAATTTCAAAGCCGCTTCGGTCGCTTAGCGAGTCTTACTTTTCGGACTACACAAATTGGCATTCTCAACAATATTTTTTCTGGTTTTATTGCTTCAGCGGGCAGCATTACCCTGCTGTGGTTGGGCAGCGGTTTGGTGATTGACAAGGTATTGAGTATTGGTCAGTTGCTAGCCTTTATTAGCATGAATCAAAACGTTACTACTTGGGTGACTTCCTTGGTCGAATCTACTGATGAAATGGCTCGCGTCCAGACAGCAACTCAACGGCTTTCGGAAGTTATAGACGCTGAGCCGGAAAGTAAAAGCGATATTAATAAACCTGTGGTAACGCTTCAAGATCGTGACGAAATTGTTTGCAAGAGTGTTAATTTTCACTACCCAGGCAGACTTGACTTACTGGAAAATTTCTCTGTGACGTTTCCCGGCGGTCAAGCAATTGCTTTAATCGGTTATTCTGGTTGCGGAAAAAGTACGTTAGCTAAGGTAATTGCTGGTCTGTATCCGCTGCAATCTGGTAATGTGAGAATTGGCGGTTACAACTTGCAGGATTTGTCTCTCGACTGTCTCAGACAGCAGGTGGTTCTTGTTCCCCAAGAAGCGCATTTCTGGAGCAGATCGATTCTAGATAATTTTCATTTGGGCAGTCCTGATGCCAGCTTTGAACAGATTGTGAAAGTGTGTAAAATTGCGGGGGCTGACGAATTTATCAGTCAATTACCTGATAAGTATCAAACTGTTTTAGGGGAGTTTGGAGCGAATATTTCTGGGGGACAAAGACAGAGATTGGCGATCGCCCGCGCCATTCTCAACAACCCGCCAGTATTGATTTTAGATGAATCTACCGCAGGGCTAGACCCCGCCAGCGAGGCGGAAGTTTTGGAAAATTTGCTGATGTACCGGCACGGGAAAACCACGATTTTTATCAGTCACAGGCCGCGAGTGATCGATCGCGCCGATTGGATTATCATGTTAGAACGCGGCAGGTTGAAACTGCAAGGATCTGCGGCTAAATTGCGATCGGTTCCCGGAGATCATTTAGAGTTTTTGCATCCTTAAACAAGTTATAGTTAGTTGACAATCAATACGGTTCAATAAGATAAGACGGCGGTTGAAACCGCGCCTACACAAACAAAGTCCGCCTCCGCGGACTGAAGAGAATAAGGTAATTTTAACCGCATACTCTTCATCTTCAACCCGCGGAGGCGGGTTTTGTTTGTATCGACGCGGTTTCTAACCGCCCGGTATTTTTATCATCTTCAACCCGCGGAGGCGGGTTTTGTTTGTATCGACGCGGTTTCTAACCGCCCGGTATTCTTAATTAATGAACCCGACAAACCAAAGGAATCGCCTCTTGATTGTCCAGCACCAAACCATACTCCAAACCTTCAACAACCGCCTGACAAGAAGCATCCAAAATATTAGTAGAAACCCCTACAGTTGTCCACCGCTGCTGGCGGTTGCTCGATTCCAATAAAACGCGAGTTTTAGCAGAAGTACCCGCACCAGAGTCGAGAATTCGCACTTTGTAGTCTGTTAGATAAAAATGTGCAATCGCCGGATAAAAATTCACCAAAGCTTTCCGCAAAGCCGAATCCAAAGCGGAAACCGGGCCGTTTCCTTCCGCACATTCCAGAATATTTGTACCGTTGACTGACAATTTGACAGTTGCTAAAGCCGTACAATCTTCGCCAACCTTATCGCAGTGTACTTGAAATCCCTTAATTTCAAACCACCGCTGGCGCTGTTCCAAAGCCTCCCGCATCAACAATTCAAAACTTGCCTCAGCGCCTTCAAATTGATATCCTTGACTTTCCAAAGCTTTTAATTTTTCCAGAATTTGGCGGCAAGCAGGGTTTTTGCGATCGAGCTCAATCCCAAAAGTCTTAGCCTTCGCCAAAACATTACTCAAACCAGCTTGATCCGAAATCACAATTCGCCGGATATTGCCGATTTTTTCAGGTTCCAAATGTTCGTAAGTTAAGGGATTTTTTTCAACCGCTGATACGTGAATTCCGCCCTTGTGAGCAAAAGCCGAAAGACCGACAAAAGGAGCATGATCATCGGGAGCGAGATTGACAATTTCGCTGACAGATCGACTGACTTGAGTTAATTTGGCTAACTGTTCATTTTGAATACAATCATAACCTAACTTTAGCTGAAAATTAGGAATCAATGAACACAAATTAGCATTGCCGCAGCGTTCGCCGTAACCGTTAATAGTTCCCTGCACCATTTTCACGCCTTCTTGCACAGCAGCCAAAGCATTAGCAACCGCAACTCCAGAGTCGTTGTGAGTGTGAATTCCTAAGTGTAAAAATGTTGTACTTTTTGTTGCTAAAAATGCTAAAACATCGCGAACTACTTGAGTTACTTCGTGGGGTAAAGTGCCGCCGTTAGTATCGCAAAGCACCAGCCATTCTGCACCGGCCTCCGCCGCCGCTGCTAAAGTTTGAAGAGCATAATCGGGATTGTATTTGTAGCCATCAAACCAGTGTTCAGCATCGTAAATAACGCGCCTTCCCTGGCTCCGTAAATATTCAATTGTATCTCGAATCATCGCCAAATTTTCTTCTAGGGTCGTCTTCAAACCTTCAATGACGTGCAAATCCCACGACTTGCCAAACAGCGTTACCCAGCGAGTACCTGCGGACAAAATAGGCTGTAACATTTCATCATTTGCTGCTGTCCTTCCCGGCCGTCTAGTCGAACAGAAAGCGACAACTTCTGCTTGAGTTAACGGCTCTTCTTTGAGCCGCCAAAAAAACTGTACGTCTTTAGGATTAGCTCCCGGCCAGCCGCCTTCAATAAAGGGAATTCCTAAACTATCTAACTGTCGAGCTATGCGCAGTTTATCTTCGAGAGATAGGCAGAGTCCCTCGCACTGAGCACCGTCTCGTAGCGTGGTATCGTAGATCCAGAGCCGATTTGTCATGGGAAGTGCGATGAGAATTTGGTAATATATGACTTATCATATTAGATGAATTTATTTGAAATAAATGCGATAATATATAGGAAAGTTAACATAAATCTAATTGGGGTGAATTGCTGTGGTTAAGGTACAAGCGCAAGGAAAAACATTTGAGTGCGATCGCGAATCGAATCTCCGTGAAGTTTTGCTCAAAAACGGTATCGACCTCTACAACGGTAACGCCAAAGTCATCAACTGCCACGGGCTAGGCACTTGCGGCACCTGCGCCGTCAGCATCGAGGGCGAAGTTTCCGAGCCCGAGTGGCGCGAAAAAGCCCGACTTTCGCTTCCTCCCCATTCTCCCGCATCGAACCGCCGTTTGTCCTGCCAGACTAAGGTTTTAGGCGATATTAAGGTGACAAAATATGATGGTTTTTGGGGCCAGGGCTCGGAAACTGTCTGGAAACCGCAAGCATAGATTTTTTGCGGATGAAGGCTGATAAGCTGTACTGCATTTAGATTGCATATTTCGGGCGGGCTAGGAGCATCGCCCCACCGAGAGTATGTAAAAATTGTGCAAAAATTCTAACTGTAAGGTGCGAACACCAGCACCTTACTCTCAAGAATGCCCAGAGGTAAAAAAAGCCAGAAAGTCCATAGAAAAGTCAATGAATTCATCTCAAGATATTCTGATTATTGGCGGCGGAATTATCGGCCTTTCCCTAGCAGTTGAACTGAAGTTGCGAGGGGCTTCTGTCGCCGTTCTCACCGCTGATTCTAAACAACCGACGGCGCGGGCGGCAGCCGGAATGCTTGCCCCCCAAGCTGAACGAATTCCTCCTAGTCCGATGCTGGATTTGTGCTTGCAAAGTCGCTCCCTGTATGCTGCCTGGGTGGAACGGCTGGAAGAGATTACGGGGTTGAAAACGGGGTATTGGCGATCGGGCATTCTCGCACCAGTCTGTCAAAATCAGCCTCAAGAACAGCCACATTTGTTAAACCTTAATTCTCATTGGTTGGACAGAGATGCGATTCGCCAGCAGCAGTTAGGATTGGGTGAAGAAGTAATCGGTGGTTGGTGGTATCCTGACGACGCTCAAGTTGACAACCGCGCTTTATTTCGGACGCTTCAAGCCGCAACTAAAGAATTGCAAATTGAGATTATTCAAGGCAATGCAGGGGAAATTATTCGGCAGGGAAATCAAGTTTTTGGCATTGAAACAACGGCAGGAAAATTGCAAGCAGACCATTATGTTTTGGCGACTGGTGCTTGGTCTGATCAGTTATTGAATGTTCCTGTGTTTCCGAGAAAGGGGCAAATGCTGTCAGTATGCGTACCAGAAGATTGTGGAGTTATGCAGCCGCTGCAAACAGTTTTATTCGGGACTGGCATTTATATTGTACCGCGTCAAGATGGCAGAATTATTATTGGTGCAACTAGCGAAAATGTAGATTTTACTCCGGGAAATACTGCGGCGGGAATCCAAAGCTTGCTAGCAGGAGCTATGCAGTTATATCCCGAATTACAAAATTATCCGATTCTAGAGTTTTGGTGGGGATTTCGCCCAGCAACGACCGATGAGTTGCCGATTTTGGGTGCAAGTGCTTGGGAGAATTTGACGCTGGCGACGGGGCATTATCGCAATGGCATTTTGTTGGCTCCGGTGACGGCTAAATTGTTGGCTGATTCGATTTGGAATCAAAAAATAGATCCGTTATTGGCTGGTTTTAATTATGCGAGGTTTGCATCTTCAAAACTTACTTAAAGCTCTATTTGTAGGTGCGCAGTGCGCACCTTACCGCGTTTATGTAGCGCGTAAAATCATTTTTCAGTAAATCATGATTCGTCAGATTCCTGTTTTTTGGGTTGGTTCAATTCCCTGCATTTAGCGGAAGCCAAATCGTAAGCATTTTGGTAATCTTTGCCGCCTAACATCACATCGCCGTAATATTCATAAGGTTGATTGCCGTAAACCGGTAGCGGGTCATCTTCTGGATAATCTTCTTTTGACTCATCTAGAATTGCTTTGAGTTTCTTGATGCTCAATCGCTGGGCGGGAAAGTAATGAATGTCTTGAGCGCTGAAGCCGAGATGGGGAAAAGTTGGGTCAACAATCCGCTCGTTGAGTTCAATCCAGCTATACTCGATGGGTTTGTACGGTGCTCCGGGTGCAGCTAAAAATCCTTGGATGTAGATTGCGCCTTCGGTGGTTAATGCTGCTTTGGAAGCGTTATCAAAGCAGTTTTTCCGGTTGCTTTTAATGCGAGTGGCGATTTCAATAGAAAGCGTCTCATCTAATAGTTCGCTCATAATCTCTTTTAGTTGCGTGTGCGATTAAATTGTAGCAAGTTAGAGCTCCGAACACAAAGAACGATCGCACTTGCGATCGCTCTTTGTGTTCCCGTTTCCAGGAGTTGAGGCAAAATCCTCTCTGGTGGATGTTGTCTCAATTTTGGCTTTCCGGGGCGGTTTGTCACCTACGCAGGCGGTGTGATACTGGCTGGAAAGTCGATCGCCCGTATCATCCTCCCAACGGATAAAAAGATTTTGGACTCGCCGAATGTTTGAGAGTGCGATCGAGTTATCTATGTAGCAAAGTGGCTAAGGGCTGCACGAATTGCGATGAACCACACCATGAGAGTTGAAAATAGGTACAGGTAGAACCGAAGCATGATCAGATTGAATGTACAATGAACGATGCTATGCAATGCGCGAAAGACAACGAAGATCCAAGCGGCATTCACATAAACTGCATCTACCTGTTTCGTGATGAAGAGGTATAACACCAGCGCATAAAAGAGGACGGGAATCTCGAACAGGTTCTTCAAGTTATCTGATGGATTGGATACGTTTGGTGGCGATATCTGCGCCAGTGTACCAGGTACAGCCAAATCCTTCGGGCTGAGCTTTGTATTTGTGATGAAAGTGATACGGCGGATGTACATATACACCCAGACCAAGAGTGTCAGAAACACCATTGCAAAGAAGGGACTGAAGATTGCATTTTGCATCATTTATACCTTTGAAACTCGCTCGTTCTGAAGATTGGCAGGCGATAAAATCCGCCCTACGCTATGTACAAGGCTTGAAGAAACAAAGAGTAACGTAAATCCAATCAGAGGATGGAGTACCTCTAAGTGAAAAGGACTCTTGAGATGAATGGTAAAAAATTGTAGTCCCAGCAGCATGGGTAGACTTGCGGTGAGACGTTGTATTTTGGGTGAGAATCGAGTCAGGAGCGACCATCCCAGCAATAATAATGACAGCCCGCTATATCCTCGGACTAGCCAAACATGAATATCCCACCATGCAGGATTAACAAAGTAAGCGACTCCAACCGTTAACAATTGAGCAATCAAGCAGAGGTTAAACACGACGGAAATCGCATAAAACCCAATCTGCATCGAACGGATGGGAGCGCGCTCAATTTCGGAATTGATGGTCATGTGCAGTTATTTTTGATACTTTTGATAATATAAGCTGAGTAACTCAGCAATCATAGACCCCGATCGGGTACACTTTTTGCCAGCACGACCATGACAAATTCCTTAAAGCATATATTTGAAGTAATTAATCAGGTCAAGAATGAACAAGATCTGCGATCGCAAGTCGTGCCGAAAATCGGTGAGTATTTTGCAGCTAAGCGATCGGGAGTCTTTTTCTTCGATCGACTGCCCTTGGTAAATAGCAATCTTCAGAAAACACTGCAAAATGGACTATCAATCGAACATAATCCTGTTGTACGTTATTTAGTAGAGCGTCATGCTCCCGTCCACGAAGCATTAGTAGCATCACCCAAGGTTTGGACTATGATTTGTCCTCGACCCGATCATTGGCACGTGATGGCGGGGCCGATTGTAAGCTGCGGTCAATTAGTGGGTGTATTGGGCTGCACTCGCGAACAGTCAATGCCTGCCTTTGATGCACAAAATCTAGCAGATTTGAGTGCAATTTGTTTGCACTTGTCTGTATGGGCTGCAACAGTACGTGCGGCGAAGCTATCCCGTAGGGAATCGCCCTACGAACCTTTCAAAACCGATCGCTTAACGTCTCGTGAATTGCAAATTGCCGAGTTGGTTGCTTTGGGACGAACCAACGCAGAAATTGGGACTGAACTTTGGATTACTGAGAATTCTGTGAAGCAAGCTCTGAAGCGAATGTTCCGCAAGCTTGAGGTTTCATCTCGCGCACAGATGGTTGCACAACTTTCTGCTACGAAACACCATTTGCCAAGTGTAAAACAGTCTCTATCTGATTTGGTACTCAACACTGACCAATAACCTTTTGCTTGCGCCTTCACCGACTAAGCAGCGGTATAACTGAGCGTTAACTTGCAAATGCAGGAACACCAGATCTAACCCAAAACTACCGCCTGTTTTGTGTCTTGTCACATTCTCATTAAGCAAATTATCAAGATTTTTATGTGTCTGCGAATTGCCGTATAGTATGATTTATAGTTCTGGATTATCAGACCTTTTGCATGAATTTTCGATCGATAAATTGACTGCTGATTCAGGGCAGATGCAACACAGATCGACGCAGATGTATTTCAAGATAGTTGATGACTTTTGCAATTTTGTCGATCGCCCATATAGCCCGCAAATAAAAAGTTTTCGGGAGTCGCCCAACTTTTGAACGTGCGATCGAGTTCAAAGTTGAACCATTGTGGAACGGTAAAGTGTGCCACAGACGATGCAAGCCACAAGAGTGTCATACCTCACCCAACGCCGATCGCCTTTGCCACCAACCAGTCGTATTAATGCGTTCCGGTGCAGCGATTTGTGGCGCTGGTGACAGATTTCACAGTTTTTTATGCAAACAAGCCAAAATTGTGATAAGCTCATAGATGTGCAAAAATCGGTTTCAACGAAAAGCAACCGTTGGAAGAAACGGGGAAAGTCCGGTGTAAGTCCGGCGCTGTCCCGCAACTGTGATGAGATGATACAGTCTCTTAGTCAGAAGGCCCGCCGATATCGCAAACCTGTTCTTTTTCGTCTACGAGGCATAGATGATGGTTAATTCAGCTTTCTCAAAATTTATGTGTTTTGGCGATCGATCTATTGACTTAGAACGATATTGATTGGACTTCACTGATTCCTGATAGATTTTAGTCGGTAATAGTTTCTGCGTAAATGTGAATAAAAGGCGATGTCTACCAATCGCTAACTATTTCCGTGTAGTCTGTCGCTACTCTACAGTAAAATCATCATACTTTGTAACTGTTTGAACTCAGCCTCAGTATATTTTTGCTGTCAATTTTCACAAATTTAATCATTGAAATAAGTTGAGTTATGACGATTCTAGCTGAGACATTGAGATATCCTCGGATTGGTAAAAACCTAGAAGTTAAGAAAGCCCTGGAAGCATTTGCGAGTGGGAAATCAGAGACAGATGCTTTATTTCAGACTGTTCCCTCGCTGAAAAATATGGTGAAATATGCTAAAGTGCTGGGGGATCAAGCCAATGCAAGTTGAAAATAACAAGCGGCAAGGTAGCTTTAGCTATTGGCAGAATAAGTTCATCCACCAAAATATGCTGACAATTGGATACACAGCTTGGAATGGATTTTTAACCCTTGGTCGAGGTATGACGGTTTGTGATGTCGATCTACCTGTCAATGCACCTGTAAATTGGCAGACTGATACAATTCCGCATTACTTGCAATTCATCACTGAATTATCAGTAACAGATTATTTACGACGACTCGAATTAGAGCCATGCGCCATTTCAAATTTGCTTCAAATTATTGCAACATACAATCCCACCCAAGAAATTATTATTCTGCTAACAGGTGACGGTCAAATTGAAATCGATTTACTGCAACGGTTGGCGATTCCTCCGGTTGATTGTTATGACCAAGTACGTCAGCGTTGGGGTGAATTTCAACTCTACGATACAAGCCAAATGAGAAGACAATGAACTCAATATTATCAGCAGGTTTATTAAATATGGGTTAAAAGCAAACTGCCATTAATTTATTTTTATAATGGCAAAACGCCCACATTCTAATTCTCAGTTCAGCACTTATCCACACTACAAACATACTCAATGAAAAGCGCGATCAAAAAGTCAGATTTTGTGCTATCTCCTTACATGAAGAGCAACAATTTCACAGCTACTTGCCAAATACTCAATACAGTCATTCCCTATACATTTTTATGGTTTTTAGCATTTAAAGCTGCTGCCATTTCTGTATGGCTTCTGCCACCGATAATCGTGTTAATGACACTTTTTTCTGGCCGTTGTTTCTCTTTGATGCACGATTGCGGGCACTATTCTCTGTTTAGTTCCAAAAAAGTCAATCGCACCGTGGGTTTCCTGCTAGGTATCATCAATGCGATTCCTCAGTACCCCTGGTCGAGGGGACACGCCTATCACCACAAACATAATGGTAATTGGGATATGTACCGAGGCCCTTCGGCGTTGATTTCTACAGAAAAGTTTGCGGCGCTAAGTCCATTTAATCAAAAGATATATCAGTTGCTGAGACACCCATTTATGCTGTTTCCTGGTGGTTTTTTCTACCTGATCATTAAGCCCAGACTCGCGCTGATTTTGGGGACTGTTGGTTTTATTCAACATATTTTTACTTGTCTAAATCAAGATTCTGGCATGGGTTTATCTGGAATCATTGCCTCTTATAAATCCAAACATTGGTATACGACGGCTGAGTTTCGGGATTTACTCTTCAACAATATTTGTGTTGTTGGTAGCTGGATTTATCTGAGCAACTTACTTGGGGTGGGGTTTTTCTGGAGTGTTTACTCAATTGTGATGACTTGTTCAGCGGCGATATTTATTTGTATCTTCTTTGTTCAGCATAATTTTGAGGGTTCCTACGCTCATAAAACAGAGGGTTGGGACTATCTTCTTGGCGCAATTGAAGGCAGCAGTTATCTAGAATTACCAGCTATTCTTAATTGGTTTTCGGCTGATATTGCTTACCACAATATTCATCATCTTTCTGAGCGAATCCCTAATTACAATCTTCGGGCGTGTCACAATGCTAATCTTCACCTGCTTGGCAATTCAACAATCCTGACCATTCGCGATATTCCTGATTGTTTCAAGTTCATTCTTTGGGATGCTGATTCAGATAGTCTGCAATCGATTGCATCATTTGAAGAAAAATTACAAATTCAATTGCTCAATGTAGAAAAACCGAAGGTTGAAACCGCTCTTGTACAAGCAAAATCCTAAAAAAGTGGGTTAAGGAACGAGGCCTAAAAATTATGTTGTCTTATTCAGTCTGTGGATACGGAGATAGTTTTGGTAGGGGCGGTTGAAACCGCAGTATTATCTTATAATCGTTCAATCGCTCCATTTTTTTGGGCAATTTTAGCATATAGCAACTGCCACAGCGGTGAGGACATAAATAACCTCATGAATAGAGCCGATACCCGTCAAGCATAAATGGTTTGATTCCCCTACTATGGAACTGTCAACTGTCAACTGTCCACTGTTATACATTCTGCTCTGGAGATCGGGTAAAAAATGAATTTTTTTGTTGTACTTGGAGTTTTGTTTGTACTACTTGCGATCGCCCTTACGATCTATTTAATCACGGCTCGCCCTTATCAATCATCCGATTCTGTGGCCAATTCCTACGATGAATGGACGGAAGACGGCATTTTGGAATTTTATTGGGGCGAACATATCCACTTGGGGCATTACGGTGCGCCGCCACAACGGAAAGATTTCCTCGCAGCTAAATCGGATTTTGTGCATGAAATGGTGCGCTGGGGCGGCTTGGATCAATTACCTGCTGGTATTACCGTCTTAGATGTGGGCTGTGGAATTGGTGGTAGCAGCCGGATTCTGGCGCAGGATTATAAGTTTGCTGTCACCGGGATTACTATCAGCCCGCAGCAAGTTCAACGTGCTCAAGAATTAACTCCCCCAGAACTTGATTTGCAGTTTCGGGTGGATGATGCTATGGCGCTGTCGTTTCCAGATGGGAGTTTTGATGTGGTTTGGTCGATCGAAGCTGGGCCCCATATGCCAGATAAATCCGTGTTTGCGAAAGAGTTGATGAGAGTCGTAAAGCCCGGTGGCGTGCTAGTTGTGGCGGATTGGAATCAAAGAGACGATCGCAAAATCCCGCTCAATTTCTGGGAGAAACCTGTAATGCAGCAACTGCTGGATCAATGGTCACATCCGGCTTTTTCAAGCATCGAAGGCTTTTCAGAACTTTTAGAAGCAACGGGGTTGGTGGAGGGCGTTGTGACTACCGCAGATTGGACGAAAGAAACCCTTCCTTCATGGATAGATTCTATCTGGCAAGGCATTGCTAGACCGGCCGGATTAGTGCGTTTTGGTGTATCGGGTTTCATCAAGTCTCTGCGAGAAGTACCGACTCTTTTACTAATGCGGTTAGCATTTGGTGCGGGGCTTTGTCGCTTTGGAATGTTCCGCGCAATCCGAGCAAATTCGATAGAGAGAAGTCTGGCGGTTGAAACCGCGTCTAGACAGGCAAAACCCGCCTCCGCGGGTTGAAGACATTGCAATTAAAATTAAGAAGACTGGCGGTTGAAACCGCGTCTAGACAGGCAAAACCCGCCTGCGCGGGTTGAAGATATTGCAATTAAAATTACGTTATTCTCTTCAGTCCGCGGAGGCGGACTTCGTTTGTGTAGACGCGGTTTCAACCGCCGACTTCGTTTATATAGACGCGGTTTCAACCGCCATATTCGTTTATATAGACGCGGTTTCAACCGCCGTATTCGTTTATATAGACGCGGTTTCAACCGCCATATTCGTTTATATAGACGCGGTTTCAACCGTACGTCCTATCTTATTTGAATATGAGTTAGCTCATAGACAGATTTGGGAGAATCTGGCAAACTGAGAGTAAGGTTAAATAGGAGGTCAAATCTATGACCAATACTACTCTCAATTTTAAGACTGCGCCGGGCCATGAAGTCCTAGCAGCCGCTGGCAAGACAATGCTGAGGCCGGGGGGAAAAGCTGCTACAGAAATGTTATTAGAATTGGCGGATTTTAAGTCTGGGGATACTGTTTTGGAGTTGGCGGCGAGTTTTGGATATAGTTCGATCGCCCTTGCAGAACGTTTTGGTGTAAAAGTAGTGGGAGTTGAGAAAAATCCCGACAGTGTGGCGCGCGCCCGTGCTAACGTTGCAGCAGCGGGTTTGAGCGATCGCGTGGAAATTATCGAAGGAGATATTTTGCACTTGGATCGGATTACCCAAGAGTTTGATTGGGTGTTGGCTGAAGCTATTCTGACGATGCAGTCGCCGTCGGGGAAAGCAAAGATTTTATCAGGAATTGGCGATCGGCTAAAACCGGGTGGCAAGTTTCTCTCTCACGAACTTTTAGCCAAAAACCGAGAAGCAGAAATTCACAAAGCTTTATCGGAAGTGATTCGAGTTAATTCAACACCTTTGTCTGAGTCGGGCTGGATTGCTCTTTGTCAAAACGCGGGTTTGCAAGTAGAAAAGTGTCAAACCGGGGCGATGGGACTTCTCAACTTGCGGCGAATGCTTGATGATGAAGGCTTTGTGGGTACTGCGCGAATTTTGTGGAATGTTTTAAGCCGATCGCAAATTCGCGATCGTATCTTAGCAATGCGTCGAGTTTTCCAGAAGTACCAACAGGATTTAGGCTACATCATCATCTGTGCTCAAAAACAATCTTAACGGAGTAAAAAGTTATGACTGCTACCATTTTACCACTACAATCTTCATCAATCCAACTCAAAGACACAATCGAATATCCCGCCACCGGAGTGCTGAGCAAAATTTTAGTCAAAGACAATAATTGTCAGCATACTTTACTTTGTTTGGCAGCAGGTTCGGACATTGCCGAACACCATTCAGCGCGGAATGCGACAATTAATGTAGTCGCAGGAAAAGGAGTTTTGACGCTCGAAGGTAAGGATATAGTTTTGGAACCGGGAGTATTTGTATTCATGCCCGCACGAGCGCCTCACGCTTTGAAAGCTGAAGAAAATTTGGCGTTTGTTTTGACATTTTCGGAGTGAAAATAAGACCCGGCGAATGGAATTCGTGAGAATAAGACCGGCGAATGGAATTCGTGAGAATAAGACCCGGCGAATGGAATTCGCGGCGACACAAACAAAACCCGCCTCCGCGGGTTGAAGAATGAGTGGTTAAAATTATCTGATCTTGAGTCTGCGGAGGCAGACTTTGTTTTTGTAGACGCGGTTTCAACCACCGTCTTATCTTCGTTGTAGGCGCGATTTAAACCACCGTCTTATTTTCGGGAAGGCTTTAATCTATTTCATCTCCAGAGGCAATACCCTCCAATTTGTGCCAATCCAACACAGTAATTTTACCGCCTCGACTGTAGGATACAAACGGCTTGAGTTTCTTAAATAAGCGCACGCATTCTTCATAGGTAATGCCAATACTGCGAGCAATTTGATAGTATGGCAAACGTTTTTCTAAACATACACTATTATTTACAATCTTCGTGCCTTGCTCGATGCCAAAGTAATGAATGAATCGGGCCAGCCGCACGATCGCCCTTTCCGACACCAAACCGTGTACAGTCTCATGTAGTTGCTGCAACCGCTGGTTAAAAACCGCCAATATTCGCAAAGCAATCTCAGGATTTTCTCGAATTGCTGCTAGCAAAAAATCCCGTTCTGTGGTAATAACCTCCACATCAGTTTCAGCAGTCACCGTTGCCGGCGCAATCCCGTCACCCAACAAAGCAGGCGCAGCAAACATATCTCCCTGAAATAGGGTGCGGAGAATTGTTTCTTTACCCGCCACCGCTGTTTTTGCCACCCGCAGAGAACCGCTCAAAAGCGTGTATAATTTTTCGGGGATGCGATCGCCCTCATACATCACAACTTCTCCCTGTCGGTAAGTCCGAATTGCTGTATGTTCTTGCAATTGCTCCAATTCAGTTCGGTTTAAGCTGGCAAATATCCCAATTTCGGCCAGTTGCTCGACAGTTGCTTTCATACATTTAACTTTAGGCGATCGGAGTCCATTGAGAGTATAATAACGGTGAATTCAGAATATATCCAGACAAGCAAAGCCATCTACGAAAATGCCGAACCCGAATATCAGCGATATTATTTTGATGAGGTAGCTGGCGGATTTGTCCTCATCCACCAACAACACAATCTTAATAATTCGGAAATCTTTGTTGCTGAAGTTTTGGCTAAAATAGGCAAGAGAGTTAAAATTTTGATCGAACAAGCAGCAGAGGGTGTGAGAACGCCAGATGCTGAGATTGACGGTCAGATTTGCGAATTTAAGGAGTTGACAGAACAGACTCAAAATATTAGAGACAGAGTGCAAGAAGGCATCAGTAGAGCAAAAAAGCAAGGTGCAGCAACCGTTATTTTTCACATCAACCGAGAAAATTACGATGTCTGGAAAATCAACGCTGGCATCAAACAAGCTCTGTTCTGGGATACCGAAAAGCAAATTCAAAAAATATTTTTTGTTGTCAACAGCGAACAAATTCAAATCATCACAAGGGAAGAGTGGAAAAATGGAAGATCATTTCAGCGAATTTAAAGAGATTGTAACGCGGGGATTGCAGAACAATATGCCGCGAGATGCTAAATTAATTACTTTAGGGCAAATTTTATCTGCTGTTACCCACGACGATCTAACTATTGAAGAAGCTTGGCAGCTTGAAGCAATGCTCGGAGGTCGAAAGCAGTGGGAAGAGGCAGTAGAATACAGCATTTTTGGCTATCCAGTAGATACAGCAACGCCATCTTTAGATAAACCTCTGGTGATTGCTGGCAAAACTTTTCATTCTCGCTTGATGACGGGGACGGGAAAATATCGCAGCATTGCCGAAATGCAGCAAAGTGTCAATGCTAGCAGGTGCGAAATTGTGACTGTAGCTGTGCGGCGGGTGCAGACAAATGCTCCCGGTCATGAAGGATTGGCAGAGGCTCTTGATTGGACTAAAATTTGGATGCTGCCCAATACTGCTGGTTGTCAAACTGCGGATGAGGCGATTAGAGTGGCTCGTTTGGGCCGGGAAATGGCAAAGCTTTTGGGGCAGGAAGATAATAATTTTGTCAAGTTAGAAGTGATTCCTGATGCTAAGTATTTGCTCCCAGATCCGATCGGCACTTTGGAAGCCGCAGAGCAATTAGTCAAAGAAGGTTTTGCCGTTTTGCCTTACATTAATGCCGATCCGCTGCTAGCAAAACGCCTCGAAGAAGTCGGTTGTGCAACTGTCATGCCTTTAGGTTCGCCCATCGGTTCCGGGCAAGGGATCAATAATGCTGCCAATATTCAAATCATTATTGACACGGTGAAAATTCCTGTGGTAGTCGATGCCGGAATCGGCACTCCCAGCGAAGCGGCCCAAGCAATGGAAATGGGCGCTGATGCACTGTTGATTAATTCGGCGATCGCCAATGCCCAAAATTCCCCGGCGATGGCAAAAGCAATGGGAATGGCAGCAGAAGCGGGACGTTTAGCGTACTTAGCAGGAAGAATGCCTGTCAAAGATTATGCGATCGCCTCTTCCCCCGAAACAGGCACTGTCAACTCAAAATAAATTCCTGAACTTAAGGGCGGCGCTTTGATAGCGTTTTTTGGTAAAGTGATGGCAATCAAAAATATTGAGGATTGTTGCCAATGCCTTATACTACCGAAGAAGACGGACGCTTGAACAACTTTGCCAAAGAGCCGAAAGTCTACGGCGCCGAACCTCCCGACAAAAACCAGCAGCGGAACTACATCATCCTAGGTGTTGCAGCATTCCTGTTGGTGGCCGGTTTGGTGTATGTGGCTGCTTCAGTCTAAAAGCTGAGCTGACACTCAAACCTGCTTCAAATCAAAATTTTAAATAATCATTCAACAAACCATGTTTCCCTACCAAGGTCAACATGGTTTTTGTGTTTCAATGAAAAGCAGGTAGTTGCGATAATCCTGAACAGTGCCGAGCGAGCTGAAAAACTAAATAAGACCAGCAGAAATTTGGTGGTTTGCTTGGGGCGATGAGGTTCAGGGACTTGGCGGCAATTAATCAGACGGCAGCGTCAAAAATATAAAATTGCTAATTGAAAATCTACAATCCTGTGGTGGTTAACGGTGCGATTGACTGCCGAATGGGTCGGTGTTGCGATCGCCTATCGGCGATTTCAACTCTCAACTCTATAATCTACAATCTACAATCCAAAATCTAAAATCTAAAATCCAAAATCTAAAATCTAAAATCGCCAGACTGTGATGTCTACTCCTTCCCAAAAAGTTTCTAGCTCGAACAAGCAGATCTATCAACGCTTGAAACAGGCGATCGACCTCAACTTACGCCGTCAAATTTTTATCGCCGCCTGTGACGACTTGTGTTTGCGCGACTGTCTGGCAGCCCGCTTGCAGGCAGAATTAGCTACCGACAGTGCTGACTCGATTTCTCGTCCTTCCTCGATCGACTATCCCCGATTTGTCAGTTTGGAACTCGACGTGAGCGATCCAAATCCTTGGGACTCGATCGCCGCGTGGCTGACCCAACACCCACCGCCCCGAAACGGTGGCAGCGGAGGCCGTTTGCCGGGATTTCAAATTCTCGGAGCCGAACACCTGACCAGGCACTCACCAGCCGTGCAGTGGTCGTTCCTGAGCCATTTGAGAGACATCGAAGCAAACCTGCAAATGTGCGAGTCTACTCTGTTGCTGTGGGTTTCGCGCCCTTGGCTAAGTTCGATCGAGCAATCTGCCCCGGAATTTTGGCAATGGCGCACCGGAGTATTTGAGTTTGAAGGCGAACCAACTCCAGCGAAGGGAGACTTCGGGCACTCGGAAGACTTCGGACACTCGGAAAACTTCGGAAACTTGCGGGACAACAGAGACTATGGCGACAAACTTTTAAAATATTCAAAGTCTGAAGAATCCCCAATTCCCGATTCCCCATCCCCAATTCCCGATTCCCCATCCCCAATTCCCGATTCTCCCTCGGTCACAACAGATTCTAAATCCGTAGAACTGGCAGATTTGGTGCTAGCATCGGCCTCCGAGGAGTTGGAAGCAGCAGATAATCTCGCATCGGAAGACAATTTACTGCCGCTGCAAACCCTGCAATACATCGAATTGCTGCAAGAACATCAGTGCTGTTCCGAAGCATTGGCTTTGGCTTATTACAGTTTGGGAAATTACTACCGCGATCGCATTTTGGGCGGAGATGCTTCCCCGCAAAACCTGACAATTGCTATTCGCGCGATCGAGCAAGTGATTGCATACCTGGAACTCGACGACAACTCGCAGCAACATCAACCACTAACCGACGAATGCGCGCGGCTAATTGCCCAATTGACACAAAATTTAACTCAGTACGAGTCCAACAGCCTACCGCCAATTTCCGATCTAATCAACGATCTCGGCACTTTCTACTGGATGCTGTCGCGCGATCGCACGAATGGCCTCAACTCCGCAGATCCAGTATCCTGTCTCGAACGCAGCATCGCCCTTTACCTTGAAGGTTTGAACCGCACAGATGCCGACAGTGAACCTCAAACCCGCGTGAGATTAAACAAAAATTTGGGAATCGCTGCGGCAGATTTAGCCCGCTATCAAGACAAGACAGAGAACTTGCAGCAAGCAGTTGCAGCTTACCAACAAGCGCTACTAGATCTAGACCCCGCAGCCGAACCCCAGCAGTACGCGGCGGCTCAGAATAATTTGGCGACAGCATACTGGAATTTAGCTCAAGATGGTCAGCCGATCGTCTATCTCAAAAGCGCGATCGCCGCTTACACTCAAGCCCTCTGCTGTTACAGTCCCGATCGAGAACCGCTCAACTATGCCGGAGTCCAAAACAACCTCGGTACTGCTTGCTGGAACCTCGCCCAGCACGAACCCTCAGAACTCCTGCTAGTCAGGGCGATTGATGCTTACCGCGAAGCCTTGAAATATCGCACCCGAGAATTAGTACCAGCAGCAGCAGCAGCTACCTACAACAATCTCGGTACCGCTTATTGGCATTTGGCGAACCAGTTCCAGCAGCAACAGGCGCGGACGGAATCTTTACAGCAGGCGATTACCGCCTACGAAGCTGCCCTGGATATCGCCGGCAAGCTCGATCGAACCCAACTCACTTTTGACACTCTTGCCGCCCGCAACAATCTCGGACTAGCCCATTATCAACTAGCCACAGATCCAGATTTCGCCACCAACAAAGTCGCCCAAACCAGCCATCTAGAAGCAGCACTGCACCACCAGTTGCAAGTGTGCACTGCCTGGGGACAACATCTCAACGACAAAGGGTTAATATATGGAGATAAACTTAACCTGCAAGCCCCGGCAAACTCCCAAGCTGCCGATTCCCGGCAAACAGCATTGAGTTATATTGTGAAAACGATTAGAGCTTTCTATAGTGAATGTGGGCTACCAGGTCAAAATTTAGCCTTATCCAAAATTCCCGGAGATTTATTGCCTGAAATCTTGCGTAGGTTATAAATATGGCTATAAATATGGCTATAACTGTTAAAAGCTCAATTTTTTCGAGATTTGTACCCAGTTTTCTATTATTATGGCTGAATATTCTTGCCTAATTCTTCAAGCAAAGTTGTGGTCATGGCCCCTGTAAAAATCCTTGTGGTTGATGACGACCCGGCAATCCGAAATTTAATTCACCGTTTTTTGAGCCAGCAAGGTTATCAACTAGAGTCTGCCGAAGACGGTCAGACCGGTCTGGAATTATTTGAGCAACTCAATCCTGACTTAGTAGTTCTAGATGTAAATTTACCCGATACTACTGGCTACAAACTGTGTCAAGAAATGCAAAGACGCACGGGCGTGTTTGTGTTGATGCTGACCTGCCGAACCGATGAAGCTGACAAAATGAAAGGGTTTGCCGAAGGTGCTGACGACTACATTACTAAACCTTTTAGTCTTGTAGAAATTGGAGCTCGCGTTGCAGCAATTTTGAAGCGTAAACGCATTGTTACTCCCACTCAACAACAAAGTCTTACCTTTGGACAGCTACTAATAGATCCCGTCCGCCGCGAGGTGATTCTCAACAATCAGATAGTGGCTTTGACTGCTTTAGAATTCGACTTGCTGTACTGTTTGGCTAGCAAACCCGGTCGCGTGTGGAGGCGATCGGAATTGCTGCATGAAGTCTGGGACTACGAGTATGTGGGAGCCGATCGCGTGGTGGATGTCCATATAGGTCAAATTCGCCGCAAAATTGAACCAGATACCAACCAAATTTCGATGATTCAAACCGTCCGGGGAGTGGGTTACAAGTTTGAGCCAAAAGCCTAGTAGGATTCGGCATTCGGCAGCCGGATCTTTAAGCACCAGGCTGTAGGGGGTGGGTTCACCAAGATCTTTGATTCACAATCCAGGATATTTGTAAACCTATCCTCCCCACGCCCTAGCAGAAAGCAGCACCCCCGCCAGCAGGCATCCCCCCATCTTCCCATCTTCTTCACGACGAAGGACTTACATTATTGCTGTGCAAGTCTTGAGGCGATTGAAACAGAGTTTCGAGATAAACTCTCGCAGCTTGGCGGTAGCTGCGCGAAGCTTCCGGCGTACCGCTATCAGCATTCTGCAACAAAAACAGCGACAGGGACGCGGAAAATACTCGGTCTAGATCCCATTCGGGATGAGTTTCCAGGTAAGTTTTGAGAGAATCGTGCAGCGTTTCGGGAATTTCGGCAAAAATACTGACTGTTGGGTTCATCATTTTTTTAGTCTCGCTAATAAATTGAAAATAGAACCCCCTTTTCGGCCGGATACAGGTGCAGGCACAGCCGAAATCAGAGCGCTTTTTTTTAGGTCGGTCGCATCATTGTGCGTATCAGGAGGTGGGTTTGTCAATGTTGCAAAATATTACAAAGTCCTTTATGTAAAAAAAATATTTACGCAATAATCAGCCTTTTGGCGCATTTTTTGTTACATAAATTTATATCTTTGAGGTTTGTCTGAGGGATTTGGTAAGAGGTTAACTAAATCCCCAATTCCGCAGCAAGATCCGACCGTGCCGTTAATTTCTGTGGAAAACTTTTTGAAATCTGTGGAAAACCTCAGACTTGCCTGTGGAAACGCTGTGGAATGTTTAGGGAAAAGTCAGGGAAAAAATAAGAATTGCAAAGGGCATGGGGCATGGGGCATGGGGCATGGGGCATCGGTAGCAAATAACTAATGACTAATGACTAATGACTACTGACTAATGACTACTGACTAATGACTACTGACTTCTTAAGTGCCAGTCTGCGGCTTTTTGGCGGATGGTTGCCAATTCTTCCGGCGACATTTTGTCGAGATTGGCTAAGATAAAGCTCATCCGCCCGATCGACTGAAGCTTCTCGCGGTGGCGCGCCAGGAAGTCCCAATAGAAAAAATTGAACGGACAGGCATTTTCGCCCGATCGCACTTGGCGATCGAACTTACACCCCCGACAATAATCGCTCATCTTATTGATATAATTTGCAGACGCAGCATAGGGTTTCGACGCCAACACACCCCCATCAGCAAACAAACCCATGCCCAGCACATTCGTCTGCATCACCCAGTCGTAAGCATCAACAAACGCGCTGTGGAACCAGTTTTCTAGCTCCTGGGGCGAGATTCCCGCAATTAGACCAAAATTGCTCAAAATCATCAACCGCTGGATGTGGTGCGCGTAACCGCTGCCTTCGACTTGAGTTAAAACTTGGTGCAAACAGTTCATATCAGTTTTGCTAGCGTCCCAAAAAAACTCCGGCAGCGGCTGAGTGTGGTTGAACCAATTCTTCTGAAAATAATCAGCATCCACGTAAAAATAAACACCCAGAATGTATTCTCGCCACCCGATAATTTGGCGGATAAAACCCTCCACGCTGTTTAAATTTAATTTTTTTTCGAGGTAAGCTGCTTCGGCTGCTTGAATAACCTCTAAAGGATGCAGCAAGCCAATATTGAGATACGGAGAAATTAGGGAATGCCACATAGTTTCCTCCCCCGTTACCATCGCGTCTTGATAAGGGCCAAAAGTGGGGAGACGCTGTTCGATGAAATCATTTAATACTTGCAAAGCTTGCTCTCGCGTCACCGCCCAACGAAAAGGTTCAAGATTGCCGTAAGTTGGGAAAGATAGAGATTTAACTTGCTCTATCACCTCTTGAGTTATAGCATCCGGTTCAAACCAAAGAGCTTTCGGTGTATTCAGTTTACCTTTTGGCGGCTGGCGATTTTCTTTATCAAAATTCCACTGGCCTCCGACTGGTTTATTGCCATCCATTAAAACTTGGAAGCGCTGGCGGCTGGCTCGATAAAAGTCTTCCATTAACAAACGTTTGCGGCTGGATGCCCAATCTCTGAACTCTGTTTCTTTCCACAGGAATTGATTGTTGGGAATTAAGCTTATTTTGCAGGGAAGTTGCAAGTTTTGGATGAGCCGTAAAAAAGGGCGATCGTTCGGTGCCATCACCCGCAATTCCGTAATGGCGTGAGCTTGAATCCAAGCTTTCAGAGGTGTTTCAAAGTCGGCAGATGTTGTGTAAGTGACTTGGCAGCCTGCGCCGCGCAATTCTTCGGCAAAGTGGCGCATTGCCGACCAAATTAAGACTAATTTTTGTTGGTGGTAGGGGCGCTGTTGAACCTGTTGCCAAGATTCAATTAAAATTACGGGTAGGGCAGATTCATCATCTGTGCGGTTGAGAGCAGCTTGGTTGTGCCAAAGTTGATCGCCTAATATCCAAACGCCAACAGTCATTTTATGT
This sequence comes from Microcoleus sp. A6-C6, assembly GCF_036705955.1. Lineage (NCBI taxonomy): Bacteria > Bacillati > Cyanobacteriota > Cyanophyceae > Oscillatoriales > Microcoleaceae > Microcoleus > Microcoleus sp. A6-C6. The sequence continues at coordinate 105,872 of NZ_JAUBVR010000008.1, forward strand.
TTTACCCTGAAACTTATTTTTTACTTTTGCTGAGGGCTGATTGTCAAGTCAGAAAACAAATTTTGCTGACAACTCACAATAAAAAATCATAAACTTTCAGATTTTTATGTGAATTTACTAGAGGATAACATTGATTTTATCAGATAGGGACACCGACCAACAAATTAAATTTTAATGTCGGTGTATCCTTCATATACTAATAATTTTATCAGCGTTTATACAGAAAAAAGTTTAATATGACCGTTATCCCAAAATACGGCAAAATGGTTTTCGATTTTTCCAAAAACAGCTAATGCCAGGTTTTTTAAATAACCGTGATATGGTGTGGAAATAATTAGCCTGCCTCCCGGTTTGAGACGGTTTTTTGCATTTTTCGCCAGTTCTTTCGGATAAAGTAAGTGTTCGATCACTTCAAGGGCTAAGACAATATCAAATCTGTTCAGCATATCGGTATCGAGGAGTTCGTAAATATCTGCTTGGATAAACTGACAATCGGGGAAACTTTGACGGGAGATGGCAATTCCGGGTGCAGAAGTGTCAACGCCGACAACTTCGCAGCCGTGCTCTGCGATGAGGTGACTGAGGCTGCCATTGCCACAGCCGAGATCGAAAACTCCGAGTTTTGTCTGGCTGGCCTCAGTCAAGTGTCGCCACCATTTCTAGGGGAGATACCAAATAAGCGTGATCATATCTGGGACGCTTGTTTGTGTAATAATACGTATAATTGCTGGAGTTTTTTTTCATCGATTCAGCTAGGTCAACTATTGCCGAGACCGCAAAATTAGGGAGCGTGGGTGCACTGTTTGGGCCAATGTTCGCCACTTGCGGGGTGCAGCATCTCGAATCGCCCATCCGATGGGGCAGAGCTCGCAGGTATTCGGAAACAAAAGTGCGATCGAGCCAGCATTCTCTCCGTACACGAGGGGGAGACAGAAATTTTTGCCTCTTACTTTCGACTGCTAGTGCATCCAGAAGATTCTACCTTTAACCAACAGCGGTCTGTCAACCCCAGCCTGTTTTGCAGCCTGAAAGATTTTGCCCCAGGGCTCACGGGTGCAACTTGAGCCTCCCATTGAGGATGGAAGTGTGACCGAAATCACAGGCCTTGACCAAACAAATTGCTGAGCATCCTTAAGTTAAGACACTTAGAATCGAGATTACTACAGTGGCTTCTATAATTGTGTTTAAATGTTGTTCTGAAGCTGTGTTGTCTGGTCAGCAGAGCACCCTAGACCGATTCGCGCTTTCCGTCTGGTTGATTGCACTATGGTCGCTGTTGGTGTTGCACCTTAATTTTGATATGTCCTATGGTTAAGTTAGGTCAATCCTCCTTTCGCCGTATTTTACTGTCGCGGATTTTGTTGCTCAGCGTGCCTGTTCTACTGGTGGGGGAGTATGTTACCTATCGCAAGGCACGATCGACGCTTCTGGAAACTGCTCGTCAAAATTTGACAGAAAGTGCTGTCAGAAAAGCAGAAACTATTGAACAGTGGTCGAAATCGCTGAAGTCCAATCTGATTGGCGCTTCGGAAAACTCAATGTTGCAGTCTGTAGAGCCGAAGGATTATCAAAAGTTTATCGCGCAATTAGGGCAGCGGTTGCCAGCCCAGGTTGATTGCTTGCAATTGACTAATATACAGACAAATCAAGTGATAGCGAGCACTTGCGGGCAGCAGCCGATTCAGTCGCTACCTGCCAAGTTGTGGCCGCCAGTGCAGCAGCAGCAAACTCTGCTGGATGAGAAGAGCGTTTACATCAGTCTGTCGTGGCCTCTCCAGCGACAGGGAAAAGCCAACAGCAAGAAGGTGGCTGTGAGTGCTGAGGATTTTCCAGATGCGAGTAAAGAAGGCCGCGACAGCCAAGTGAGTTTGGTGTTAAGCGCTCCAGTTTACACTCGTCGGGGCAACAGCCGGCAGTTGAGTTATGCTTTGAGTTTGCAGTCGGCACTGCCGGTGCAAACCAGTGCTCCCAAGGGTTCTCTAGCTGGCTATACGGTGGCGATCGACCAAGATGGGACGATTTTGGCGCACCCGAATATCAAGCGCGTGGGCCGCAATATCGCCCAAGAGGCAGATGCCGATCGACTAAAAAGTATTCTCAGAAGGGCGATGGCTGGCGGACAGGCTTTTCTCCACCTATTTTCCTTTGAAAGAAATGGCGTAGAGTTGCTAGCAGGATACGCTGCTATCCCTAGTCCTTCAACTAGAAAGGAGAACAGCAAGTGGATTATTTTAGCTGTCTCTCGTTTAGATTATGCTCTATCAGGTTTGGAAGAAATTCAGCAAGTTTTATTTAATTTAATTGTGGGTTTGGTTGCTGCTAGTATCATCGCGACTTTATATCTGTCTCGCGACTTAGCGCGTCCTTTGGAAAAACTGAGGGACTACGCACAGAAAGTGGATACAGCAGAAGCGCCCCTAGCAGTGCCGGAAAATTTCCAAATTCGAGAATTCAATCAACTATCAGAAGCACTCAACAGCATGGTGCAGCGCCTCAGATCCTGGGCAGAAGAATTGGAAATCGCCACCAAGGAAGCGCAAGTTGCCAATCAGTTAAAAAATGAATTTTTGGGAAATATTTCTCACGAATTGAGAACGCCACTCAACGGAATTATTGGTTTTATTCAAATTGTGCGTGACGGCTACTGCGATGACCGAGATGAAGAGATGGAGTTCTTGCAACGCGCCCACGACTCGTCAATGCAATTGCTGAATATTATTAATGATATTTTGGACATTGCTAAAATTGAATCCGGCACTTTTTCCCTGATGTTAGAAGTAGTTGATATTACTCAGGTACTTGAAGACGCGATTGATTTGCAAGCCGCTAAAATTGAGGAAAAACGTTTGAAATTAAACTTGCCAGCTCCTCACGCTCCGATTATTGTTCAGGCAGATCCGGAGAAGCTAAAACAGGTATTTTTAAACGTGTTGAGCAATGCCGTTAAGTTTACAGAGTCGGGCAGCATTAGTATATCTGTGCGCGTCGAAGCGAGGACTAATTCTGGTAGTTTTAACGGGAGTGGGTCGGAAAATGCGATCGGCAACAACACTCAAAGCGATTGGGTGGTGGTGACAATTAAAGATACCGGAATTGGTATAGATCCTGAGCAACAGCAGAAATTGTTTCAACCTTTTGTGATGGCTGATGGTTCTACAACTCGCAAGTTTGGGGGTAACGGTTTGGGCTTGGCTATCTCCCGCAGGATCATGGAATCTATGATCGGAAGCATTACTCTGCACAGCGCGGGGGTGGATCAAGGTACTGCGGTGATGATTTCTTTGCCTGTCAATCAGCAGTCAAGTTTTTATTTTCACAGCCCGGACTTGGTAAAGGAAAATGGAACTTTTAAAAGTTATGACTGATATAGCCTTTCTCAGAAAGATCAGGTACGCGAACGGCATAGGGCATAGGGCATGGGGCATAGGGCATGGGGCATAGGGCATGGGGCATGGGGCATAGGGCATGGGGCATATGGCATACCTCACCACACTTGAGAACCGCTATATTAGGGCTTTTCTCAAATAGATGGGTAATTGGTAATTGGTAATTGGTAATTGCCACGGGAGCAACTTGTGAACCGCCAGCTTGTTTCTGATTACCGATTGATTTTTTCCCGATTACAACTGCTATATGTCTGGTCAATTATCCTTAATAAAAGGTTCGCAGTGATGATTTTAGTTGGGAGATTTTTATGAGGAATAAATTACTCACTACCAACCAATTTTATGGCGATCGCTCCAACGGACACGATCTGATTTTCTTAATCTAAAATCTCAAATGGTATAGCAACCGCCACATAGGTTAGGACATAAATAATGTGATGAATAGATCCTATAACCTTTTAGCATAAACGGTTTAATTCTCGTACTATGTAACTGTCAACTGTCAACTGCTATATCAGGGGCTCTCCGCCAAGTTCGAGAGATTTGCTCAAAGTGCTGAGAATGCGGATTAATTCGACGGAAGTGGCACCGGAAGAGCTAGGACAAGGGGTATTTGTTTGCACGCAGTTGAGGAAACGATCGCACACTCGCCGCAGTGGCTCTACTTGTTCTAAACTTAATATTTCGCGACGTTTAATGCTAGTAGTTGGCTGTAGCCCGTGCAGCGAAGCTATCCCGTAGGGAATCGCACTTTCGCCAAAATTATCCTCATCACCTCCCCGATTTGAACCACCACGCTGCAAAATCAGCGGAGTTTCCGGCGACATTTCATCAAAAATCAAAGTTCCCAAACTGCCAACAACTGTTAAACGCCTTTGTTTGTCGGGATTTAGCCAACATAGGTGAATGAATGCTTGAAATCCGTCGGGATAAGTCAGCGTTACCCAAACTAAATCTGCTAATCCTGGTTCTTGATTTATTCCTTCTTCACTCTGACTTGTGACTTCTGACTTGGGAAATACAGTCCCCGTAGCGCTGACTTGAATTGGGCTTTGTTCTAGCCAAGTGTTGAAAATAGCGATATCGTGAACGGCCAAGTCCCAAAGGGCATCAACGTCGTGTCGCACCGGTTCAAAATGAGTGCGCTGGGCGTAACCGTAGCGCAAGGTTCCGAGTTGATGCTGCTGAATGATCGTTTTGCCGCGATCGACTGCTGGATGAAACAGATAAGTATGGTCAACGAAGAGTTGCCGCTGCTGTTTTTTGGCTAATTCGCAGAGTTCTATTGCTTCACAGAGGTTGAGGGCGAGGGGTTTTTCTACTAAGACGTGGTAGCCTTGTTGCAGCGCGGCGGTTGCGAGGGTGTAGTGTGTGGAAGCTGGAGTGGCGATCGCCACAGCATCCAGTCCGGGCAATCCTTGCACTTGTGACCAATCGGTAGCTAGAATCACCGAGGGATGCAGATTAAACTGTTTTTGGACAGCCACCAATGAACCTCGATTTTGGTCTACAACCGCTAAAACTTCGCTGTTGGGATGTTCGAGAAAGTTGCGAATTAAGTTAACTCCCCAGCGGCCCGCACCCAATACAGCTATTCCGATTTTCATTGATGATAATTTCAAAAATCGCACGGCAATCATAGCATATTTGCTAATTTTTGGGTATGCTTTTTCATCCTAAAAACTGCAAATTCCAATGACCAATGACTAATAACTACTGTCAACTGCCAACTAATAACTACTGCCAACTAATAACTACTGTCAACTGTCAACTGTCAACTGTCAACTGACTAAAAGCTGCTTGAGCCGCTGCTTGTTCGGCCGCTTTGATCGATCGACCTTTTCCCTCAGCTACCAACTCTCCCTGAATCAGAACTTCCGCCGTAAAACGATCTTCACCGCCCTGCACTATCCCCGTTTCTTTCACGCTATATTTGGGCAAAGTTTTATATTTGCCTTGAGTCAACTCCTGGAGAGCAGCTTTGTAGTTTTGGCGGGCCGGATCGCTGCGAATTTCCGCCGCTAGGCGTTGAAAGTGAGGATCGAGCCAAGGGCGAACCAATTCTAATGTCTGGGCACTCAAATAAAGGGCTGCCAGCAAGGCTTCCAAAGAATCTGCCAGCCGGGGCACGGCGCCTGTTTTGTCGGCTGCGGCGCTGTTGGAAACGATTAAATAGCGATCGAACCCGTAACTGTCAGCGATTTTAGCAAGAATGCGATCGCTCACCAAGATCGATCGAATAGCAGCAAATTCCCCCACCGTACAATCGGGATAAATCTCAAACAACAATTCCGACGCAGCCAGCCGCACCACAGCATCGCCCACAAACTCTAATTGCTCATAATTTGCCTTAGCAGACGCACTTGCATGAGTCAAAGCTAAATCGACTAAATGCCATTTAATCGCAGCATCCTTTGACACTCCCAATTTTTCAATTAATGTTTCAAGTTGCTTTTGGCGACCCGGATAAATCTGATTCATACTAATAAAAAAGCTTTTCCTTAAAAAACTAAATATTCCGTAGGGTGCTTATGGCGCACCTTATCCTTGCCCAAGCGTGGTAAATTTGAACCGGATCAAAAGCAGAAGACCGTTATTTTAAGTTCCGATTTTTCAGGCTTAAACCAAGGAAAATTGCTTGGGGGCTTCAGTTCAGAATCAAAACACTGAAACTTGGTCAACCGGTGCGCATTGCGCACCCTACAAACTCAACTAAATAATTTTCCGGTGCTCACGGCGCTAAATATTCCTGCTTTGTGCGCCTGGCCATCAGCACTTTACCCGAAAAATTGGAGGGGAAAAAGTCGGACATAAGCCGGGTTCTGTTCTCTCAACTGCAAGCAATTTTCGAGGGCAGTTATCTATCTGGGACGCTTGTTACCAAACGCCTCAAGCGGTACCAAAGAACGGAACTGGTAAAAAACCAACCATAGTCCCTCCGACCTTGCTCCCAACTGGGGTTTACCGAGCCAGCACCTCTCGATGCTGCTGGTGCGCTCTTACCGCACCTTTGCACCCTTACCCCCTAACACTTTGCGATTTTCGATCTTCGATTTTTGATGTAATCTTAAATCTCCAATCTCCAATTTCAAATTGGGGGGCGGTATTTTTCTGTGGCACTATCCTCACGATCGCTCGCACTGGGCGTTACCCAGCAAGTTTGGTTTTTCGGGAGCCCGGACTTTCCTCAGACAAGCTTTCGCTAATCCGCAACCGCCTGCGCCTACTTTTTCCCCAGATTTATTGTACAGGAATCGAGGGATTTTAGATTTTAGATTTTAGATTTTCAATTTTAGATTTACTCCACAGATCAATCTGGGAGCTTAAGGATTTTTGGCTGATAATACCAGGATTTATGACAAGGCTGCAACCAAGGGCTAGAAACCCGGTTTATTCCTATATTTCTGGTTACTAAACACAAAATCTCGTAGAAACCGGGTTTCTGAGGTTAGCGGGCATAAGTCCTACATTTGGATTTTTTAACTGGCATCACAAACCTATTAACGCCTTGTCGCAAAAAATGTCGTGTGGGGCGATCGCATTTATAATTCCTAAACTCAGTCATCTTTAATAGTAGAAAAATTTTCAAACCAGCCACGCCGCCAGAAGAAGTAAACTAAGCTAGAAGCGATCGCCACCATCAACGCCCAACAAAGCGGATAGCCAAAATACCAGTTCAGTTCCGGCATATTCAAAGGCGATTTCTCTGCATTGAAATTCATTCCGTATACTCCCGCCACAAAAGTTAACGGAATAAAAATACTCGAAATCACCGTTAGCAATTTCATGATTTCATTCATCTTATTGCCAACCGAAGACAAATAAACATCCATCAAACCAGACGATAACTCTCGATAAGTTTCCACCATATCCATCACCTGTACCGTGTGATCGTAACAGTCGCGCAGGTAAATTCGTACCTCTGGACTAATCAAATCACTGCCATCTCGAATTAGCGTGTTAATTGCATCCCGCTGTGGCCAAATTGCGCGACGTAGCGTCAGCAATTCTCGCCTAATTTTATAGATTTTTTCCAGGGTTCTGCGAGTGGGGTTCACCACCACTTCATCCTCTAATTCTTCAATGCGCTCTCCGTACATTTCTAATATTGGGAAGAATCCATCTATAATTGAATCTAACAGAGTATAAGCCAGATAATCGGCTCCGTGCTTGCGAATAGTTCCTTGTCCTTTACGAATGCGATCGCGCACAGGGCCAAAACAATCATAGTCCGGCTCTTCTTGAACAGTTAACAGGTAATGTTTACCCAAAATCAAACTAACTTGTTCTTTATGAAAATTATCTGAATTAGGCTTAATCATCACCATCCAGGCAATAATTAAAAGGTGTTCTTCATAGTCTACAACTTTCGGGCGTTGGGGAACATTAACTACATCTTCCTGAGCCATTAGGTGCAAATTAAAGACATCGCCCATTTGTCGCCAAGTTTCTTTATTTCCCAATCCCAACATATCAACCCAAGAAACAGATTCTGTATCTAAATACGCAGCAGCTTCTTGAGGATTTAACAATTTTTTAGGGCGAGTAGCTTTGCTCTCGCAATAGTCAATTAATACAATGTCTGGAGGCGGCGCATCTGGTTCTAAATCGAGAGTTCCCGGCAGCGCCCCCGGATGGTCGTAAAAATAGTCAACGTAGGAATCATCATCATCTTTAATTGATTTTGTAACTGCACTAGAAGTATTTATGCCTTTGTATGCCATGTTGATATTCTTGACGTTTAGAACATTTAATTAGATTATCATTTTTCTCGTACAATTGCCAATTACTAATTGCCAATTACTAATTACCAATTACTAATTACTGATTCCAAAAATTAAAATTTAAAATGGTAAGCTGTTCCACATTTAAACTGCATTATTTGTGGTCTATACCCCATACTGTAAGGGGTTCAGGCAAGAAATTTAAATGACTAACAGCTTATTACCTTTGCCGAATTGGAATCTCGATCGCAAATTCAGTTCCCCCACCAGGCGCGGAAATGCACCGCAGCGTGCCCCCGTGTCTTTCCACCACAATCTGATAAGAGATAGACAGTCCCAAACCAGTACCTTTACCGACTGGTTTAGTAGTGAAAAACGGGTCAAATATCCGAGATTTAACAGACTCTGCTATTCCCAGCCCGTTATCCGAAATTGCGATCGCCACCCGATTGTTCTCCAAAACCTCCGTGCGAATCTGAATCGAAGGCAATACGTCGCAAGCCAAAGGTAAACTCGGAGAATTTTGCCCTTCCGTATCCGTTGCAATCGTCAATTCTAACCTTCTATTTCTGACATCGGTTAAAGCATCAATGGCATTACTTAATATATTCATAAACACTTGATTTAACTGTCCGACGTAGCACTGTACTGGCGGCAGTTTTCCATATTTTTTAACTATTTCGATCTGGCGATTTTTACCATTTTCTTTAATTTTATGTTGCAAAATTAATATGGCGCTGTCAATTCCTTCGTGAATATCAACACGCTTAAGAGCTGATTCTTCCAGGCGAGAAAAGTTGCGCAAAGACAGAACAATTTCGCGAATGCGATCGGCTCCAGTTTCAATTGATTTCAGCAGGTGCGGGAAATCCTCTTTCATGAATTCTACTTCTATTTCCTCAGCAAACTCCGCGATCGCAGAAACAGGTTCCGGGTAATATTCTTGATATAAACTGCACAGTTGCAGTAAGTTTTTGGCGTAGTTGCTAGCGTAAATTATATTGCCGTATATAAAACTGACAGGATTATTAATTTCGTGAGCAATTCCCGCCACTAGCTGTCCCAAACTCGACATTTTTTCCGCTTGAATTAGTTGAGCTTGAGTTCTGCCTAATTGTTTCAATGTTTGCTCTAACTCGTGATTTTTATGTTTTAATTCAGATTCGGCTTGTTTGCGCTTGGTAATATTGCGGGCGATGGCGCTCGCTTGATTCGAGTTAAAAGGCAGCAATCTCGCTTCATAAGTTTCTTCTCCTGACTCCAGGGGTAGCGAATACTCTAGATTAACTGGAGTTCTGTTTTCGGCAACTTCAAGAAGAGCCTGATCGAGCTGACTGGCGGCGGTTGGTGGCAATATATCTGTCATTCGTTTGCCAAGAAAATAGTCGGAGTTTAGGTGCAAATCCGCTGAATTTCCTGACAAGTAATCCAAAATAATGCCGTCAGCATCGACGCGGAAATACAAATCTGGCAATGCCAGAAAAACAGCTTCCAACTCAGAAGTTTTTTGGCGCAATGCTTCTTGGGCGTAGTAGCGATCGCTAATATCAAAAATTGCCCCATCCAAACAGGAAACACTCCCATCTGCGTCTAACACGGGAGAACCTTTATCCCACACCCATTTAACCGTGCCGTCTGCTGCTAGCAAGCGGTATTCCAAGTGATAAGACTGTTTCTTTTCTATTCCTTGCCGAATTGTTGCTTCTACTTTTGCCAAATCTTCCGCGTAAATAATGCTAGCAAAAGTCCGTCCTCCCCTGTCCAAACGCGAAACAAAATCCGCAGCAGGGTAGCCAGCTAGTAAGTAAATAGCCTCGCTAATAAAACTTGTCGAAAAATCGCACCGACAGCGATAAACTACTCCGGGAATATTAGCTACCAAAGACCGAAATCTGGCTTCACTCCTGCGTAAAGCTGCTTCCGATTCATGGCGTTCTGTAATATCGTGAGTGAAAGCTAGCACTGCAAATATATTGCCTTCAGCATCGCGCAGGGGAAGTTTTTGGGTGTCTAAAATATGTACTGAACCGTCAGCAACTGTTGCCGCATCGCAGGGATTGTGGATAATTGCTCCGGCAAGTACAGCAGAGTCGTCGTTGCGGAATCCTCGGATATTCTTGGCGGAATTACCAAATATGAGATCTTCTGAAAATCCTAATTCTACATCTGTTTTGCCAAGGATTTCTTCGACTGTTTTGCCGATCGCTTGAGCAAAACTCTTGTTTGCCAAAATAAAGCGAAAATCTGTATTTTTGGCAAAAATCCAGTCGCTAGTTTTGTCAATTACCGTGCGAAGCAGTTGTTCGGAACTTTCAGTTTGTGCCAAAGCTACTTGCAATTCTACTTCCAGGCATTTGCGCTTGGTAATGTTTTCAAAAGCAACGCCGACGGAGTTGTTAGGTAAGGGAAAAGCTTTAATAGAAAAAGCGCGAGTTATTTTGCCGGATTCGTCACAGTCAATATCTTCAACTTCTAGGGCTTTTTGGCTGCGAATTACTGAAGCAAAGGCTTGGGGAATATTTTTCGATCGCCAATCGGGAAAAATCTCGTCAATTGTCATGCCCAAAACGTCGGCCATTTCTAGCCCGGTAAACCGCGTAGCAGCCGGATTCGAGGCGATCATCCTTAACGTACTATCATCGTCTATATCTTCCAAATGGTAGACATACAAACCAATTTGCATATTCTCAACAATTTGGTCGTAGAGGCGCACGCTTTCGTCTACCTGCCTGCGTTCGGTAATATCTTCTGTAATGCCCAAAACGTACTGAGGATAGCCCTGAGCATCGAGAATTGGCACTTTGCGGGTGTGCAGAATTCTCATACCTTTGTGGCGAGTTTGGATCGGCTCTTCGGCGATGTCTTTAACAGTAGATTGGTTGTGAGGAGCGGTCAATATTTCCCTGTCTTGAGCGGTGAAAACATCAGCTTGTTCTTTGGGGTAAATATCGTAGTCATTTTTGCCGATCGCCTCTTGAGATGTCACACCTGCGATCGTTTCTCCCGCCTTATTCCACAGCACAAATTTCAGCGAAGAAGCATCTTTAGCAAAAACTCCCACAGGCAGATTTTCTACTACAGAATTGAGGAAGCTTCTCGCTGATTTTAATTCGGCTTCTGCGCGCTTGCGTTCGATGCCTAAAGCGATGACATCGGCAACCGATGCCAAAGTTTCCTGAAAAGGTGCTGTCAGCGGCTTGAGGCTGATAATTACCATGACTCCCACCAGCCTTTCTTCGACTATTAAGGGGTAGCCGGCGAAGGTAAGAATTTGCTGGGGAATTTGGCAATTTGCCGGATTTTGGCGGTTGTTGATAATTGCTAATTCGGAACTGTATAACCCTGTTGCTTCGGATTCTTCCTCTGGAAGTCCAAAATTCTTCAGTTCAAATCCGCAGTCAAATTGCGGTTTTTGCTGTTGGGCGATCGAGTTAACCTTACTTGCAATAAAGCTCACCCGATCGTCTGTGTGGCTGTAGATTTCCGAGGCTGCTTGCAACTCCCAAATATTAGATTGAGAGTTTAAAGTCCAAATTTCAGCGGAGGCGACATCGAGATTTCGCACCATTGCCTCGCAACAGGGAAGCAGGATATCTTGAGGGTGTTTAGTCAGGGCAATACCGACATCGGCTACCATTGCTGTGAGGCGAGAAGCTTGGGCTTTTTCGGCTTCCAACCGTTTGCGATCTGTGATGTCTTCCACTAAGGAAAGTACGGTAAAAGTGTCGCCGCTGCGAATAATCGAGTTGAACCAGCGACACCAAATTACCTGTCCGCATTTGGTATAGTTGCGGTTAATTGAAGTATTGCCGCTGCCGGAGGTTAGTTCGAGTTCGATCGCACTTACGGCCTCTTTATCTTCCTCGCAAACCAAATCCAAATCGCCGAAATGCTTGCCCAGCATATCATCAGATGTCCAGCCAAAAATTTCTTCAGCACGTTTTGACCACTGAATGATCCGAAAATCTTCATCCCAGCCTACCATTGCCAGGGGACTGTTAGCTGCATTCAACCACAGTAAATGATTCGATCGGCGCAACTGTTGAGCTTTCTGCTGCTGCCAGCGGTAGTGCCTGGTGATATCTCTACCAACGCCCAAAACCCGCATCTGGTTGCTAGAAGCATCCATCGCTGGCGTGTAAGCCGTTTCGTAGATTTTAATCCCGCCGTCTGCTGCTGTCACCTCGTGAATTGCCAGCTTTGTTTCGCCTGTGATAAATACTTGTTGCAGGCAGGAATCAATCTGCGAGATTATATTTTTGAGAGCAGTATTATTGGGATATAATTTTAATAATTCCTGATTAGTTTTGTTGACTATTTCCGCAGACTCCAATCCCATCCAGCCAGCAGCTACAGGATTAACAGATAGGTATTTTTGCTGTCGATCGCACTCTAGGAAAGCATCAACAGAGTTAGAGAAAAAAGACTGTAACGAGTTGATAACTTCCTGCATGGGTATTTTTTGATCGCTTGCAAGTTAAACTTTACTATTTTCCTGAAATTAGTTTAACTCACTCAAATATTTTTGCATACTTTACTTTTGCGATTTCCGGTGCAGTTTTCGGCGCAACTCTCTATATTACAAGAATTTTCAGGAAATAGTATTTTTATGAATATAACTTAAATTAAAGCATCTGCTCTTTTTTTAAACAAGACGCATCGGATACAAAAGAGAGATGGGGAGATGGGGAGAGGGGGAGATGGGGAGAGGGGGAGAGGGGGAGATGGGGAGATGGGGAGATGGGGAGATGGGGAGATGGGGAGATGGGGA
>NZ_JAUBVR010000185.1:0-1403 GCF_036705955.1 Microcoleus sp. A6-C6
TTACAAAAAAACTAGCGGAATGCGGAAAGCGAGCGTGACTTTAGTGCGCTCGATGAAAGCGGGCGGGGACTTCAGTCCCCTTCAGTCTTTCTTGTAAAGTATTGTCACAGACTGTATTTGTTTTACACCAACTTTGCTGTTGTAAGTATATCGTGATCAGGTCGAAGTCATGCTAGTTTTTGAATTCAAAATATACGGAAAGCGACAGCAGTTTGATGCTGTCGATCAAGCTATTAGAACAGTACAATTTATCCGAAACAAAGCAATTCGCTTGTGGATGGATGGCGAAAAGATTGGTAAAAACGATCTAAGTAAATACTGTGCATTATTAGCAAAAGAATTTTCGTTTTGTGATGAATTGAACAGTATGGCTCGACAGGCGAGTGCAGAAAGATCATGGTCTGCAATCTCCCGATTCTACGATAACTGTAAGAAGAAGGTTCCCGGTAAAAAGGGATTTCCACAGTTCCAAAAAGACAACCGCTCAGTCGAATATAAGACTAGCGGTTGGAAATTGGCAACAGATAGGAAATCCATCACCTTTACCGACAAACAGGGGATTGGGAAGCTGAAACTAAAAGGGACACGCGACTTGCATTTCTACCAAGTCACTCAAATTAAACGAGTCAGGTTGGTAAAACGTGCAGACGGCTATTACGTTCAGTTTTGCATTCAGGTTGACCGTTCCGAAGTCGTAGAAATAACTGGAAATGCCATTGGACTAGACGTAGGATTGAAAGAATTCTACACCGACTCCAATGTAATTGCAGTAGAGAATCCACGATTTCTCCGCAAGGGAGAATGTAGACTGAAGAAGTCCCAAAGACGGGTATCAAGGCGCGTCAAGGGTTCCAACAACAGAAAAAGAGCCAGAGTGACTCTGGGAAAACGCCACCTCAAAATAAGTAGACAACGTAAAGATTTTGCTGTGAAATTAGCAAGATGCGTAATTCAGTCTAACGACTGCATAGCCTACGAAGACTTGAGGATTAAGAACATGGTGAAGAATCACTGTCTAGCGAAATCGATTAACGACGCATCTTGGTATATGTTCCGAGTTTGGATGGAATATTTTGGCAAAGTATTCGGAAGAATTACGATTGCCGTTTCACCCAATGGAACCAGCCAAGAATGCTCTAGCTGCGGAACGATTGTTAAGAAGAGTCTATCAACACGAACTCACGTTTGTAGATGTGGATGTGTTTTAGACCGTGATCACAATGCAGCTAAGAATATCCTAAGTCGGGGATTAAGTACGGTAGGGCATACCGGAACTTGGGGTAACAATACCTTGAACGCTTGTGGAGAATTGACCGCTACCGATGTTGAAGTAATTCTGCATCGGCAAGTCGATTCATAGAAGCAAGAATCGAGCGTGGCGTTGACTCCCGCTTGAGTGTCAA
>NZ_JAUBVR010000186.1:0-1370 GCF_036705955.1 Microcoleus sp. A6-C6
ATCATTAAATGGTGCACACCCGATCATTGCCTTTTTGTCAAGTACAATTTATACCAAATTAGATGAGCTTGCCCTGGTTCATTTAGCAGATGGAGGGAACTACCAAACCTTGATTAATGAAGCGTTGCGTCAATATATTCAGCAGAGTTCTGAGCCTTTGGAAGAAACTTTGCGAAGAGTTGTACGAGAAGAACTTCAGCGCATTGAAAAGTGAACTGCTTACAGAGGGCTAACATGACACGGCATCTAATTATAGTTGATATGGAACAATACTTAAAAGTGAGTGAAGTTATTGATTGGCAACATCCCAAAATTATGGAATGTGCTAAACAAATCGCATCGGGTTCTGAGACACCAAGGGCGATCGCCAAAGCGTGTTTTGAGCGGGTGCGAGATGAAATTTATCACAGTTATGACTATCAAATGAGTCCTGTTACCTGTCGAGCTTCAGACGTTCTTCAGCACAAAACAGGTTATTGCTATGCAAAAAGTCACTTGTTAGCAGCGTTACTCAGAGCAAATGACATTCCAGCAGGTCTTTGTTATCAGCGGTTGAGTATTGATGATCAAGGTGCACCTTACTGCTTGCACGGGTTGAATGCTATCCATTTACCTGAAGTTGGTTGGTATCGGGTTGATGCCAGAGGTAACAAAGAAGGAGTCAACGCTCAATTCACTCCACCTCAAGAACAGTTAGCGTTTAAGATTCAGTTTCCTGAAGAGGCAGATTTTTCAGCTATATTCTCAGAGCCGCTTCAAATCGTTATAGAAGCATTGCAACGACAGAATACATGGGATGATCTGCTTCGTAATATCCCAGACATTTCGTTGGAGTCAGCGAATAGTTATGGTCTGCTATGATAGACCTCGAATCCTGCTTTGTCAGCCACAGCGTTGTGAATTGTTTACCGGAGACAAGAGAAGACGGGGCGGTTGAAACCGCTTCTACACAAACAAAACCCGCCGACGCGGGTTGAAGAAGACCGGGCAGTTGAAATTAGGTTATTTTTTTCATTCCACTATGTTCGCCGCACGTGATAATGATTTAGGATTGGTAATAGTGATTTCTACGCTTAAGTCAAAACCCGCTCCATGATAAATCAAAACATCCTCCAATACGAATCAAAAATCTGGGCAACGGCTGACCTGCTGCGGGGTTGCGGCATTAAAGAATCGGAATGGCCGTCCTACATGATGCCGTTTTTTGCCCTGGTGATGATTGAAAGCCGTTTGGTGAGGATGTTTGATCAACTGAAACTAGAAATTGGTGAAGAAGCCCTGCTAGATGTTTCCCCAGAGGGTGCATCTCACTTTGGCAAATACATCAAATTGAAAGTTGACCGTTGAGATAAGCACAGCGAAGAGAAAGG
>NZ_JAUBVR010000137.1:0-7252 GCF_036705955.1 Microcoleus sp. A6-C6
CGTGATGCTATATCTGCCCATTTTTGTGACTTATTTATGCCTTCTTTAATTCCCCAATCTTAGACCTGAATCCTTACCTACTAGACAAGCGATCGGCATATTAGGCTTGTAAAAAAGAACTTAATCAGCACGCTTATTCTTGGCGCGTGTGTGCAGTTTTCCGCGAACAATGATGCGTCCATTTGTGATGGAAAATTCCTCTCGGACTTGCGTTTCGATATCCCATCCCGCACCTTCTAAGGCAGGAGTAATGTATTTAGTGCAAATGTCGCGTTCAGAGAGTTGCTTTTTATCCATGCTTCAGTATTCTTTCAGCCCCTCTATCTTCAATCTATAGCGACTTATATTTGTAAATTGTGGTTTTTAAGAGCTAACTATGTATATAGATTGCCCATATAAATTAAGCTATTAAGTTGATTTTTGATATGCAGCTAATTCTCAAAATGTTGTTCGACAGCGATCGCATCTCCCATTCTCCCACAATGCAGACATCTTAAATCGTGCTTCACACTGGGAACACTAAGCTAAAAGCTTAAGCTGATTGACGATGGCGATCGCCATCGCACTTCCACACAGACTTATTTCGCACTTCAGGCCCTCCCATTGGCGGCAGCATTTCCCATAACCTTTCAACCTCAACCCTCTGGATAGAGACTTAATTGCCGCCTCCCTTAAAATCTCATCCAAGTGACCAATCTGGTGTTCAGCAGGGCGATCGCTTCAATAACTCGCTCTACTTCACTGCTTCCCCGATTGCTCAGTAGCGCCATCACCCTCGCCAACGCCTTCGAGCGCTCTGGTTCAGGAAGCCGTGAAGTAGTGCTGCAATCCTGCTCCTGCAACACTTTACTAGCTTCGTCCGCTACGAAAGTCCGCTTCATCGTTACAGAATTAAAATCAAACAATTAGTGAACAGCAGGTGCTTTGGCTCCAGTGCCTCCCTTGCCGAGAAACAGCAGCAATGGCAACGAGCAGAGAAAGATAATGCCGACAAAGCGAAAAATGTCTGCGTAGGATAGAACGGCTGCCTGCGTATTGACTAATTGGGAGAGCGCGGCGAGGGCTTGTTGTTGGGCAGTTGCGGCATCAGAACCGCGACTCTGAAACACACCAGTGAGTGCATTGAGCCGCTCAGTTGTTTCTGGATCGTAAGGCGTTAACTTTGCCAACAAAATAGCTCGATGAAAAGCCTCTCGCCGAGTCAGTAATGCGGTCAGAATAGCAATGCCAATACTACCACCGAGCTGACGAGTCAAGTTATAGAAGCCCGATCCAGCCGATACATCTTCTTTGGGGATGGAACCCAATGTTGCCAAACTCAGGGGCAGGAACATCAAAACCGTACTTGCACCGCGCCAGATTAGGGGCCAAAACAAATCATCAGTTCCGGTTTGGGGCGTGATTTTTGCCAGTGAGAACATGACGGCTGCCGTTCCACAGGCTCCCAGCGCAATTAAAATGCGGGCATCCACCTTAGTCGAAATTTTGCCCAATAAAACCATTATGATGGCGGACGCTAAAGCTCCAGGAGCGAGTAGAAATCCGGTTTGCATTGCCGAAAATTTCAGCACGCCTTGAGCAAACAGCGGTACAGCAAACAAGGCTCCGTATAACCCCATGCCCAAAATACCAGAGTAAAGGCTACCGGCTGCCAGGGATTTATGTCGCAGAACCCGTAAGTCAACTGCTGGTGATTTTGTGCTGAGTTCTCGCCAGATGAACAGACACAGCCCCATAACCGCCAAAAACGCCAGGAGCGTAATGAAACCCGATTCAAACCAGTTTTCTTTTTCCCCTTCTTCCAAAAATCCTTGCAAACTACCTACCGCAATACACAGCAGTACAATTCCTGTCCAGTCCACTTTCTGCTGGCTCCGTTCCTGTTGCCCAGAGTCAGGTCGGAGAAACACGATCGCCATGATGACAGCCACAATACCGACCGGCAAATTGATAAAGAAAATCCAGCGCCAGCCTAACGTATCGGTCAGATAGCCGCCTAGCGTGGGGCCAATAGCCGGGCCTGAAATCACCCCAACTCCAAACACCGACTGCGCTAACCCCTGTTCTGCAGGGGGAAAAGTTTCAAACAGAATCGCTTGCGCTTTTGCCAACAGTCCGCCTCCGCAAAAGCCTTGAAGAATTCGAGCTACCACTAGCATCGGCAGGTTGATGGATAAACCGCATAACACCGAGGCGGCTGTGAACCCGATCATGGAAAAGACAAAGTAGGTTTTCTTGCCGAAGAAGTCCCCCAACCAAGCAGAGAGCGGAATCATCACAACGTTGGCGATCGCGTAACCCGTTACGACCCAAGCAATTTCGGTCACGGTTGCGTCTAATGTCGCCTGCATATTTGTTAAAGCAACGTTCACAATGCTGGTATCAATGACTTCTAAAATTGCTCCTAAAGAAGCCGTCAGGGCGATCGCCCACTTGAGCGGTCCCTGCACGTACCCGGCTGCATCACTGGCAGATTGTTTCAATTTTTTTAATGGTTTTGCTCGCTTTTGTTGAGCGTTTTGTTGAGCGTTTTGTTGGTGTTGAGGCTCAGACTCTTCCAAATCGGTAAAACCCTGAATATCAATAGAATCTGGTTCAGTTGTATGACTATGTATTTGAGGGCGTTTCATTTTTAGTCTCTATTTTTGCGATCGCAAAGAGGCAGGTGCTTCGCAGCACCGCAACGGGTTAGGGTGCTTTAATCTGTCCATGCCAAATTCATACGAAAATTGTCAGGAACCTTCATTCTGGAGACGGAGTACGACTTACAGAAGACGCTGCTGTGCTAACTCCCCGCACAAATAAATCCACACACCCTTCGATGTATTGTTTACGGCTATAGCCCCGGTTTACTTGAGAAACATGGCGGCGAATCATACCAGATAGCAGCATTCCCGTCAATTGATCTACTGCCAGTGGCAGGTCAACATTCGGACGAATACTGCCGCGTTCAACACAGGTTTGTAGATAGGAAATTAGTTTTTCACGTAGCGGTAAAAATGATGCCTGAAGCACCTCCAATGCTTCTATCGGATGTCGGTGAGCTTCACCAATAAACATCCGAAATAGAGCTTCGTACTCCTCCAGCATTTCGTCGTGGAGCTTTGCATAATGCAGGAGATCGCGGCCTAGATCATAAGTCCATTCGTCTTGATGCGCCAACGCCTCCGTCCGCAATGCTGTAACGTGGTGGGCAACCGCACTCAACACTTGCTCTTTGCTCTGAAAGCGGCGAAACAAAGTGACTTCACTCACATCTGCAACACGAGCAATTTCACGAGTTGTCGCTCCAACGTAGCCTGCTGTAGAGAAAACTTCAATCGCGGCTTTCAACAGGCGATCGCGGGTTTCTGCTGCACTTCGATTCGTTCTACTCATTTCAATTAATGTAAGCACTAACTTACATATTCTAGGCCGCCAAAGAGCTGTAAGTTCAGCATAAAGACGGATTTTTGAAACATCTCGCGTGGAATTACGCTCAGATGCCGGGAAACTAGAAAAAGTCGTCGCGCCAGGAAACTAAAGCTCGCAGCAAGAAACCCGGTTTCTAGAGTAAAGCCGAGAGGTAGAGTTGAGGGAGTGTTGCCACTCCACCTTTTTTGTTCCAAAACCATGCTTGCGATTGTTCACCGGACAGGTTAATGCGGTGAAAATTCCGTCAAAAGCCTTATCTGTAGCCTAAGAGCGAAACTTGAGCTAAAAAAAGATGGGCCAAAATTCACTCATTCGCCCTATTCAGTAATTCTGTGCGTACCGAGCTGTGCGATTACGTTAAGAATTTTAGAGTTCTGATTGCCAGTCTGGATAGACATATCCGCAATCTATCAAAGCACGTTTAAATTTAAGCGTTTTTAGCTAAACAGAGCTTGAAACGTAAGGATTCAAGTCGAAAAAGTGGCAGATGTAACGCTTTTCTGGCAAGGTTTTCATGGCAAAGTAAGGGCTTTTGTCTATATCTATGCACTGTCACTCTTATGACGATAAATCACATTTTTTTCTCATCTATTGACCAATACTTCGGACAGTTTTATGCTTAATTAAATACCTAAAACCCATACTGGCTATAGTATATACTATTTTTTTAAAGTTTAAGTTTAGCCTTAAGTTTGAAAAAAAGATTAAAAATGCGAAGGCTTGCACTATAAAGCTTACAGAGGCTTTAAAAAACTGTCCGAAGTATTGTTGACAATAAAGATTAATTTAGCATCAAGCTACAGAGCTAAAGTCTTTCCCCAGCAAGAAGTTATCTTACCTGAATCCTTACCTTGTGACTTATTTATGCCTTCTCTTATTCCCCAATCTTAGACCTGAATCCTTACGTGCGAAACTTTCGTTCAGATTCTTGGATGGGTAAATCATTAATGCAGGCAAATCGACGCATCATTAGACCGTTATCAGCAAATTCCCAGTTTTCATTACCATAGGAGCGATACCAGAAGCCAGAATCATTGTGCCACTCATATTCAAATCGCACCGCAATCCGATTATCCATAAAGCACCAAAGCTCTTTTTTCAGGCGATAGTCTAGTTCTTTCTCCCATTTGTGTTTGAGAAATGCTTTGATCGCGGTTCGTCCATTCAGAAACTCCGATCGATTCCGCCACTCAGAATCTTCGGTGTATGCTAGGGCAACTCGCTCTGGATCGCGGGTATTCCAGACATCTTCAGCAATTTGTACTTTCGCTAAGGCAGTTTCTACGGTAAATGGTGGGAGAGGGAGTTTAGCTTCCATAAAAGTTGGTTTGTAGATAAGTTAATCAAGATTGGTTAGTGTCAAGAAGTTTTCGGCACTGGCAAATTGCAATTGTGAAATACTTTTGCTGTAAGGCTTTAAAAAATTAAGTTTCTTGGTGGCGAAAACTTCGTGACACTAACAAGATTAAATAAGCCATTCCCTCACCAAGAACCTGTGGGATCTAGGAAAGGTGAGAATGCTGGCGATGACCAGCGCAGTGGGAGACTGCCCTCTACCCGATAACCACGATCGAGGTGGAAGCGAAACAATCGCTCTGCTCCCTCGTAGTCATTGATTTGGGCCCCTTCCCAAATCACTTCGGCTGTGCCAGTAAGGTAAAGCAGGTTGCTCCGCTCAAAATCCACAAATAGTAGTCCTGCACGAGGATTTAACTCTAGGTTGCCAAAGGTATTAAATTGACAATTACCAGAGAAGTCGGGAACGGTCAGTGTATAGTCATCGTCTAGCCGCACAAAGCCTGGTTTGCCACCGCGATGAGAAACATCTACCCCACTAGCAATGCCCGCCGATGTGTTTTGATAAGCGGTTGCAATGAAGAGGGTGTCAGCGATCGCGATCGCGGCCCGTTCTTCCGATCCAAGCATTTGGAATTGATGGATCGATCGCGGTGTTGCTGAATCTTGCTCAATTAGCTCAAACATCCGAGCTTGAATATATTTGGGACAGTTGCCAAAGCTTTGTCCCACTTGCACCTCAAAGCGATCCGAGTCAATTGCTGTGACAGTACCATTCACACGATTGCGACGACGGGTATGGAGTTCAATTCCGAGCAAGCCGATATCGATGCGATCGGCAAGAGTATTTGTGAGAGGATCGCCAAACAGGGGCTTGGCGGCAACCTGCAAGGTGCGATCGTCTGGTGAAGACAAAAAGCCCGGTTCCCCTACCAGAATTGAAGCCCAGGGGCTACCTGTCGCATCCACCGTGCCCACAATTATGTAAGGAAGTTGGGGGAAGAACTGCCGAAACTGATCGGGCAGATATTCCCGAATCATTTGTCGTCCTTGCCTATCCATCTTCGCCTGTGTGCCCATTCGGCCTTGAATTGCTAGTTCACCCGCATGAAACGGCGATTCGGTTCTTGTCCAGCCTGGGATTGCCATGTGTTACCTCTCTTCTTAAGATGTGTTGGTTCACCTACATTCCTGCCATTGGGATATAGCCAGGGAGTTGTTTGATGCGATCGATCCAACTCAGGACGTTGGGATAGGGTGCGAGGTCGATCTTGCCATCGTCCGCCAGAGCAACGTAGGGAAAAACTGCGATATCGGCGATCGTCGGGCGATCGAATTCTAACCAGTTTCGCGTACTCAAATGTTGGTCTAATTGAGTCAGGATATTCTTTGCTTGCTGGTGTGCCCGTTCGATATTGATGTTGGTAACCCCAAACAAATAATAAAGTCGGGAATGTTCAGGGCCCTGGCGAATTTCTCCAGCAGTTGTCGATAGCCAGCGAACGACTTGAGCCAACGGGAGTGCATCCAACGGGAGCCAACTATCGCCGCCATACTGCCGCGCCAAGTACACCAAAATAGCTTGAGCATCCGCTAGTTTGGTATCGCCATCGATCAACAGAGGAACTTGACCAAATGGATTGAGGGCAAGATATTCCGGCGATTTTTGTTCGCCTTTCATCACATCCACTTTGACCCATTCATATTCGATGTTTAACAGTTCCAGCAACAGTCTTGGTTTGTAGCTGTTACCAGACATTTCGTGACCGTAAAGCTTAATCATGATGTTTCTCTTTTGAGTGTAAATATGAGTGATTTAGGAAAGCCCTATTCCCTGCTTCGCATTGGCGGTGGAAGCCTGCCAGATATCTTCAAATCGCTGATATTCTTCGATATCTGAAGAAAGTTTTTGGATAAGCCTCGGCAATGCTCTGGGACCGATCGCTAGGTGAATGGGTGGGTCAGGTAATTCCACAACTTTCAACATTGCCTGAACACCCATCGCTGCATCACCACGAACAGATTCAGCGGAATACTTAGCCATTTGCTCTCGAAGGAAATCGTACTCTGGCATCGGATGAGCTGAAATTAAAGAACGGTCTTCAAAGTCAGTAGCAAAGCCTCCTGGCTCAATGACTATAACCTTGATACCAAATGGTTTAAGTTCCTGCGCGAGGGACTCTGAAAGACCTTCAACTGCAAATTTAGAGGCATGATAAAGTCCCAGTCTTGGCACTGTCATCCGTCCGCCCACTGAAGAAATGTTCAAGATATGACCGGAACCTTGTTGTCTGAGAAGGGGGATGACTACGCGAGTCACATTCAAAAGACCAAAGACATTGGTTTCAAATTGGTTGCGAATTTGCTGATCGCTCACTTCCTCAATCGCGCCCATTAATCCATACCCCGCGTTGTTCACGAGTACATCAATTCTCTCGAATGCCTCTAAACCACTTTGCACAGCAGGGCAGGGGGAACGCATCTTATTGAACACTGTTCATCAGTGATGAGTATATTTTAAGATAAATTCACCATTGTTAGA
>NZ_JAUBVR010000187.1:0-1346 GCF_036705955.1 Microcoleus sp. A6-C6
CACTCGTCATAAAGGCCATCGCTATCGGTATCCGTTGATGATGTGGGTCCGGCAACTGTAAAAGCCACAGTGTTTTTGGCTCCACAATTATCTGTGACAGTCACCGTATAAATTCCACCTATGAGATTTGTTCGATCTTCAGTAGTGATTCCGCCGCCCCAATTATAAGTGTACGGTGCATTCCCTCCCGCTGCAGTAATATTTATTGCTCCCGAAGAATTGCACGTAGCATGGGTAACCACTGCGCTTGTATCTAGGCCAAAAATTAAAACGCGATTATTCGTTCCATTCGATACGTATAGTTTACCAGTGGTAACATCAAAGTAACAGTCCGAACCTGTCGATCCAGTTTGGGTAGTTGCAGCGGTATTGGTTGTAAAGTTGGCCTGTCCTAGCACATTAACTGCACCTTCACCGATGGTAACGGTTGCAACATCAAAAACCATAATCCTTCTATTTCCGTTGTCTGCAACAAACAGTCGCTGCGAACATGGATTTAAAGTCATCGCTCTCGGGCCACTTAATCCTGCCTGTGTTGTAGCAGCTCCACTATTGGCAAAATTTATCTGACCCAGTACGCTAACAGCACTTTCGCCATTGGTGATAGTGGTTAGATCAAAGACTAAAATACGATTTGTGACTTCGTCGCTTACGTAAAGTCGCTTATTAACTGAATCGTAAAGCAAATCAGTAGGAGTATCAATTGACGCGGCCGACACCGGTGCTATGACATTGGATATAAAATTCGCTTGCCCCAGTACATTGACTGCAGCTTCTCCATTAGTAATAAGAGCTGTATCAAATACCACAACCCTATGATTATTATCTTCCGCTACAAATAATCTGTTGCCTACTGGGTCATAATCAATACCAGCTGGATTATACAATTTTGTCGATGAAGTACCTTCAGATACTGTCGCAAAATCGGGCTGTCCTAAAACATTTACCGCAATTTCACCATTTGTAATGGAAGCAACATCAAATACAAGCACTCTATTATAGATAATATCACATACAAAAAGACGGTTATTCGCCTGATCGTAAGCCAGCCATCTTGCACCTCCAGCACTAAATTTTGAATTTGAAGCTTCTGAAGTGTTAGTAGTAAAATTGGATTGACCCAATACAAAATCGGGTGTCTTGTCTATAAGGTGATTATTACTATCGAGATTGTAAATCAAAACCCGATTGTTAAGTGCATCAACTAAAAATAGGCGATGGCCAACGGCATCAATGGCTATTTCTCGGGGATTATTAAGTCCAAGTGCATAGGTAGATGCGTTGTTGTTATTAATTGCGCTTTGCGTGTAATTATTCACGAAACCTGACGTGGTGGTATATTGCCC
>NZ_JAUBVR010000188.1:0-1342 GCF_036705955.1 Microcoleus sp. A6-C6
ATTAAATATTTGGTAGGCACTCAATAATCATTCTCCAATATACCAGGTTCTGCTAACATAAAATTTAGATGCGTTCGTCCTGATCCGCCAACTAGACGGCCTAGATTATGACGATGCAGAACCGCTCCTGGAAGATTATCAGGAAACGCTAATCGAGCTATTTGTCAATTCTCCCGAAGGAGAAGAATACTGTAAAACTTATCCAGACGTTGGATTTTGGATCTCGCAGTTCATTTATTACGGTTTCGGCTATGAAGGTTTTACGCTGCCTCGCATGAAAGTGGAAGATGTGGCAACTGTAGTCGAAGAGTTGTTTCCCAGGAAAGTGAGTTTGCTTTCGCCGGAAGAAGGTGAAAATGCTATCCCAGAATTATTGGCGTTATGGCAATTTTTGAAGCGAGAATTTAAACTGCGAAATGCCACTTCAATTATCAAATACCTGCGGGATATCGAGTCGGAATTTAAGGAGATTATGGAAGATTCCTCTAAATTTGGATTTGCCAAATCCTTTGTAACGCTCGGTCATCAAGCAGGGTTTGATATGAGTACGGGGGAAGGTCTTACACAATTTCAGGAGATATATAATGCTAGCATTGCTCCTATAATGGCAGCTAAAAACTCCGATACATCGGGATTTTACAGCAAACCGATAAGTGTTAGTGCTGTCAATGACTCTAAGGCAAGTAAAGAAAAGCAAAAAAAAGCGAAAAATACGGCGGCTGAATCGAGAAAACGCAACCGCACCAAGAAAAAATGAGGTTTAGCAAGTATCTATTCTCACTTTACTCTTCTGATTCTTCTCAGCATCGTGTTAGCTTCTTCCTTCCCGCGCAACTTCCAAACTAATAAATAACACATCAAACAAAACCCGAAAATTCCTAACGATCACACTTTCTTCCGGTGAGTTGGTAGTTCGGTCGAACTTCCCACTCTTCGGACTTGCTTAGATGTTGTTAGTTCGTTCGACCGTTCGATCGTCCGCTTGCAAGTTAAAATTGTGTTGTTCGATCGCATTACTCTTTTTAAATGTGCGATCGACTTCTTGAAATAACTTCGGTTGTCCGCAGCTGGTTAAGGACAATCCAACAAGTATAAAAATTAGGAAATAATAGCGCGTTTTCACGATATTTACCTCCCTGTTAAGGAGAAAAGGAATAATTGAATGAGAAGCCAGAAACCGGGTTTTTTGCGAAATACTTCGTACAGCCACAGATTCCCTGAAAAACCCGGTTTCTTTGGTCTGAGTGCGTAATTCCTGCGAATAATAGACCTCTTGCAAAAAAAATCTATGCTATAATAGAAGATTTTCAATTTAATCCCCCTAGAGCTAACTCATAATTAT
>NZ_JAUBVR010000009.1:0-116494 GCF_036705955.1 Microcoleus sp. A6-C6
TCTGGCTTTTCGCTCATCTGACTACATTACCATATTTTTCGGCTCTCAATCAACTATTTTTTACCTGAATCCTTACGCTGTGCCTCCTACCTGCTTGAAAGTTTTGTTAGTAGAAGATAACCCTCAAGAAGCTGAGCTTATTGAAGATTTGCTGTCAGGAATTGGCGGGCGGCAGCGTATATTGCTGACGAAAGTAGAGCGCCTCAGTGAAGCGCAGCAGCGATTGAATCAAGAAACTTTTGACATAATTTTATTAGACCTTTCACTGCCAGATAGTCTGGGCATCGAGACGGTGGCTCGCGTACAAGAGTACGGGGTAAATGTGCCGATCGTAGTTTTGACCGCCCAAAACGACGAAGAGCTTGCCCTGCGGTTGATTTCGGTGGGCGTACAGGACTATTTAGTCAAAAGAAAAATCGATGGCGAACTGTTAATTCGATCGCTCCGTTACGCCATAGAACGCCAGAACAGCCAAGATGCTTTGCGAAAAAGCGAAGAAAAATATCGCTCGGTGGTGGAAAATTCCCTGATCGGAATTGCCATAATTACGCCAACTATTGAACCCCCAATTCCTGAAAATTGCAAGTGGATAGAAACTAACGATGCGTTGTGCAATTTGCTTGGCTACGAGCGCGACGAACTCGTACAAAAGAATTGGCTGGAGTTGACTCATCCAGAGGATTTTGATGCCAATTTTGAAAAATTGTCTCAGATGTTAGCAGGTACGCTCGATGCCTACATCTTAGATAAAAGGTGGCTTAGAAAAGACGGCGAAATAGTTTACACACGAGTTTCGCTGCGCTGTATCCGCCGCCAAGATGGGTCGATTGACCGAATAATTGAAGTAGTGTTAGATGTGAGCGATCGCTACCGCTACGAAGCCAAACTGAAAGCGTCAGAAGAATTTTTAAACCACACCATAAATGCTACGCCCGACCCAATTTTTGTCAAAGACGAGCAGCATCGCTGGATGATATTAAATGATGCTTTTTGTCAGTTGCTCGGCAAATCGCGGCAAGAACTGATCGGCAAATCAGATTATGACTTTTTTCCAAAATCTGAAGCTGATGTTTTTTGGGCAAAAGATGAAGAAGTCTTGACAACGGGTATCTGTTTGGAAATCGAAGAAAAATTCACAGACGCCGCAGGGAAAGAACGTATCATCTCTACCAAAAAAAGCGTCTTTAAAATAGCAGACGGCAGTAAAGTAATAGTTGGCACAATTAGAGATTTTACCGAATACAGACGCCAGCAGAAAGCCCTGGAACAAAGCGAAGCTAGATTTCAAAAAATGGTAGCTAATTTACCGGGGGCAATTTATCAATTCCGAATATCAGCAACTGGAAAAAAGTCTTTTCCTTACGTCTCTTCAGGCAGTCGCCAACTGTACGAATTAGAGGCAGAAGCAATAGAGCAAAATGCGGAACTAATTTTCAGCACAATTCACGCAGACGATCGCTTAGATTTGGAAGCATCGATCGCAATTTCAGCGGCTACTCTGGAACCTTGGCAGCAGCAGTGGCGACATATTATGCGATCGGGAAAAGTTAAGTGGCTACAAGGAGCGGCAAGACCGGAAAGGCTCAATAATGAGACAAACTCTGGGAGCGAAAGCGATATTCTCTGGGACGGTTTAGTGATGGATATCACTGAATTAAAGCAGGCCCAAACAGAGCGCGATCGCTTTTTCACCATTTCTTTAGACTTGCTTTGCATTGTCGGTTTCGACGGCAATTTTAAACGTTTAAATCCTGCTTGGTCAACGGCCCTGGGCTACAGTAGTGCCGAACTGCTCGCCAAGCCAGCAATCGAATGTATTCATCCAGATGATCGAGAAGCCACTCTAGTCGAAGCGGAAAAACTAATAACTGGTGCGCCCAGTATTTACTTTGAAAACCGCTGTCTCTGCAAAAATGGTTCTTACAAATGGTTGCTGTGGACGGCCTCGCCCTTTAGCGAAGAAGGTTTAATTTATGCGGTTGGCCGCGATATTACTTCTCGCAAACAAGCTGAGTCGAAACTTCAGCGGCAAGCAGTAGCAATGGCCTCTGCCCATGACGGAATCGCCATTTTTAACGAGCGTAAAGAATGTATTTATTCAAATGATGCTTATCTCAGAATGTACGGCTGGGCTGACCATAGCGAACTGCAAGGAAAAAAATGGCAAATGCTCTATAGCCCCGCAGAAATTCAATATCTTGAACGAGAAGTAATGCCACTTGTCCAGGAAAAAGGTTATTGCAGTATAGAAGGAACTGGCCAGCGCCGCGACGGTAGTCAGTTCCCTCAAGAATTATCGCTAACTATGCTTGCAGGCGGCGAGATGATTTCGATCGTTCGCGATATCACTCAAAGAAAACAAGCAGAATCAGCACTGCAATTGAGTCAGCGCCGCTATCAAACTTTGGCAGAAGCATCGCCAGTTTGTATATTTCACAGCGATGCGTTTGGCAATTGCTTTTATGTGAATCAGCGGTGGAGCGAAATCACGGGATTAAATGCAGAATTAGCAGCAGAAACTGGCTGGATGTATGGCATTCATCCCGATGATGCGGAGCGGGTAAAACATGAATGGTATCGGGCAATTATTGAAAAAATTCCTTTTAAATCAGAATACCGCTTTCAGCGTCCAGATGGTCGTGTAATTTGGGCGATCGGTCAGGCGATCGCCGAAATCGGAGACCAGCAGGAAGTTAAAGGCTATATTGGCAGTATTACTGATATTAGCGATCGCAAAAAAGCCGAATTAGACCTACTGCGGGTGACTCAAGCGGTGGAAAGTACGAGTGATGCGATCGGCATTGCTGACTTGACAGGGCGATCGATCTACCACAATCAGGCGTTTATTCAGCGGTACGGCTACACAGCAGAAGAACTAAACACAGCAGGCGGAGCAACGGCAATTTACCCCCAAACTCCAGTGCTGGTAGAAATGTTTAAAACGATCCGTAAAGGCAAATCTTGGCAAGGCGAACTCAAAATCCAAACTAAAAGCAACGAACTGGTAACAACTTTATTTCGCGCCGACTGTATTAAAGATGAAACTGGCAATTTAATCGGGTTAGTGGGAGTAATTACCGACATCACCGATCGCAAACAAGCCGAGATGGCGCTGCTACACCAACTAAGGCGAGAACGGCTGGTAGTTGCCATGCTCGATCGCATTCGCTCCTCCCTCAATTTAGAAGAAGTCCTCACCGCTGCTGTCGAACAAGTGCGGCAATTTTTGCAAACAGACCGCACAGTCATTTACCGCTTCAATCCCGACTGGAGCGGCATTGTAGTTGTGGAATCCGTAGCACAAGATAGAATTTCGCTGCGAGACTTTGACAATCTTGACTACTGTTTTAAAGAGAGATTTGTTGAGATTTACCAGCAAGGCTATATTCGAGCTATGGAAGATATTTATCTGGAAAATTTGACTGAATGCCACATTAAAATGCTGGAAGGATTTGAAGTAAAAGCTAACTTAATAGTGCCGATTTTAAAAGCACGAGAAACTATTTCCCAGACCCAACCGACCGCAGAAAATCAGCTCTGGGGACTGCTGATCGCCCAGGATTGCAGAGGCCCCCGTCCCTGGGATTCCTCAGAAATAGAATCCCTCCGGCAATTGTGCGTGCAATTGGCGATCGCGATCCAGCAATCGACGCTATTTGAACAAGCACAAACCGAAATTGCCGATCGCAAACAAGCAGAATCCGCCCTCCAACAAGCCGTATTAGCAGCAGAAACCGCCAACCGTGCCAAAAGTGAATTTCTCGCCAACATGAGCCACGAACTGCGCACGCCTTTAAACGGCGTTTTAGGCTACGCTCAAATCCTCAAAACCGACAAAGACTTAAGCTCAGATCAGCAAGAAAGTCTCACCAACATTCAACAGTGCGGCGAACACTTGCTGATGTTAATCGACGATATTTTAGACCTTTCCAAAATCGAAGCTAGAAAAATGGAACTCTACCCAGAAGAGTTAAATTTTCTAAATTTCACAAAAAATATTGCCGACCTGTTTCAGATGCGGGCTGCTCAAAAAGGAATTCGTTTCAATTACGAACAAGTATCTCCCTTGCCTAGCTGCGTCCATGTCGATCCAAAAAGATTGCGCCAAGTTCTGATAAATTTACTCAGTAATGCTGTTAAGTTTACTAACAGCGGCGGAGTAACTTTCAAAGTCGGGTATGTCGGCACAGAGGCCTGGAGTCTAAGCCAAGGAGAAAAATATCAATTGTCGCTTTTGAGTTCGGAACTGAAAGAAAACTATCTGCGATTCTTTCACAATGCGAACGCAGCGAAACACGCTTTAAAAATCCGTTTTCAAGTCGAGGATACTGGGACGGGAATAGATGAAAATAAGTTAGAAGAAATATTTTTGCCTTTCCACCAAGCAGCAGGCAATACATTTATTGAAGGTACGGGTCTCGGACTCTCGATTAGCCAGAAATTAGCGAAACTAATGGGCAGCCAAATTTGCGTCAATAGCACTTTCGGCAAAGGCAGCACTTTCTGGCTTGATTTAGAATTGCCCGCAGCCAAACTGGACTTAAAAGTTTCTCCTTTGCGGATAAAACGCTGGCTTATCGGTTTTGTTGGCAAAAAGCGGAAAGTGCTAATCGTGGACGACGATCAACTAAATCGTGATTTGTTATGCAGGATGCTACAACGTTTGGGATTTGAAATTGCCGAGGCTAAAAATGGTGAAGAATGCCTCTGGAAAGCAGTTATGTTTCAACCAGATGTGATTTTAATGGACTTGCGGATGCCTGTAATGGATGGCTTAGAAACTGCCAGGAGACTGCGGAAGTTGCCGGAATTTAAAAATGTGGTGTTAATCGCTCTGTCAGCTAGCGTTTTCGAGGCTACGCAACAAGAGAGCATCCTTGCAGGGTGCGATGATTTTCTTCCGAAGCCGATCGAAGTCAATCAGTTTTTGGAACAGTTGCGAGTGCATTTGAAACTAGAATGGATTTACGAGGAATCTTCGGCAAGCAAAAAGCGGACAACTCCCAGTTTGCCACCAGTATCTAATTTTCCTGCTTATGCTTCTCTGTTACCTGCTGCTTCTGAGTCGGTAGCAAAACTTTTGAAACTCGCAGCTATGGGCGACATTGAAGAAATTTTTGAGGAGAGCGCTAAGCTGGAAAGTTTGGAGCAAAAATTAGTGCCGTTTGCGACGAAGCTGCGCCAACTTGCTAAGGGATTTCAGCTTAAACAAATTCGGCAGATTTTACAGCAGTATATTGAGGGGAAGTAATTGGAAATTGGGAATTGGGAATTGGGAATTGGGAATTGGGAATTGGGAATTGGGAATTGGGAATTGATCCGGGAGCAGAGCGGGCGGTTTAAACCCCACTTATACAATGTTAATTGTATCTAAAAACCAAATAAATCTCCTACTGTCAGCCACAATGCAACGGTTGTTAAATGCCAGATATCTTTGGCGACAGCAGAGATTTTGAGCGGCGCCGGATGTGGCTCGATGTTACCATAAAGAATTGGTTTAAAGCCGGAACTCTGATCGGGAGAAATTAAAATTCGACGATTCATTACTCCAATCTTTTTCCTTCCAGGTAGAGGTAGATGTTAACTGTCAACTGTCAACTGTCAATTGAATGAAGGTGTTTTGTACTATTTCAAACTTGAAATTTCTGGTAAACTAAACTGTAAAGTTGCCTTTCATGCTAGACTGAAGTCAAAGGGTTTTCAGGCTATTTTTTGACAATAGAGTTTTTGAGAGAGTTGGGATTGAAATTACTTTGCCTCAGTAACGGCCACGGAGAAGATGCGATCGCCCTTCGCATCTTGCGGGAACTGCAACAGCACCCGCACCCGCCAGAATTAGCCGTGTTTCCGCTAGTGGGCGAAGGGCAAGCTTTCGCTCAACTAGAAAACGCCCCCATCATCGGCCCGGTGCAGCGGATGCCTTCGGGTGGCTTTATTTACATGGACGGAAGGGAATTTTTGCGCGATGTCAAAGGCGGCCTACTTCAGTTGACCCTAGCTCAGTTTAAAGCGATCCGGGCTTGGGTGCGATCGGCACAACAGTCACAATCTGGGAATCAAGACGCGGTTATCTTAGCCTGCGGGGATATTGTACCACTGCTGTTTGCTTGGCTCAGCGGCGCGCCCTATGCCTTTGTCGGTACCGCCAAGTCCGACTATTATTTGCGGGACGAGAACGGGCCTCTGGCTCGCAAATCCCGTTTTTTTGCTTGGATTTCGTCGCCGCGATCGGTTTATTTCTCTTGGGAGCGCTGGTTGATGACGAGAAAGCTCTGTAGAGCCGTTTTTGTCAGGGACGCCCTCACCGCCGAGACTTTAGAAAAGCTGGGAATTCCCGTCTACAATCTCGGAAATCCGATGATGGACGGACTCGAACCGGAAAACCCAGCCAGTTTTTACGGCCCTGATGCAGAGTTTCGGGAAAGATCGCGAGCGATCGTCATCACCTTACTGCCCGGTTCTAGAGCGCCGGAAGCCTATGCGAATTGGCTGCTAATAGTAGAGGCTGTAGCCGGAATTTTGTCGCTATTTGCCGATCGCAAATTGTTATTTTTCGGAGCCATTTCTCCAGAATTAAACTTAGAAGCTTTGCGACCTAGTTTAGAATTTTTCGGCTGGCGCCAAGAGGGCGAAACTAGAACGCAGCGGCGAGAAGGAAGTATTTTGCGACCTCCTGTTTCTAGCGCTCAAGAAATTCATAAAGAATCTCCTAATTTGCTCTTGCCATTGACATTTGTGCAGAGAAATGCCACGATGATCTTGACTCAGCAAAGTTTTAACGATTGTTTGTCCGAAGCCGATTTAGCAATCGCAATGGCCGGAACCGCTACAGAACAATTTGTAGGTTTAGGAAAACCTGCGATCGCCATTCCCGGAAACGGCCCGCAATTTACTTCCGCTTTTGCAGAAGCTCAAAGTCGCCTCTTAGGCCCATCATTAATTTTAGTCAAACATCCCGTCGAAGTTGCCGGCGCAGTGCAGTCTTTATTCCGCGATCCCGACAGGTTGCAGCTAATCGCTGAAAATGGCTGGCGCCGCATGGGAGAAAGCGGCGCATCAGCCCGAATTGCCGAGTGTTTAATTCAACGGTTCGGTGGTGAATCCAACAATTCTCAATGGCCTAAAATACATTAAGGACACAACAATGTTGTGTCCCTACCGAATATCTTTAGGCGTTGCTGATTTACGGTATGAAAGGCTAAATATGCAATTCATAAAAACCAGCGTCTACAAAGTTTCTGGATTTTAAAATTATTTATTTCATACCCTGATTAAGCAACGCCTATCTTTAATTCTACTTTCTTTAAAAAAAATATTGCTCGCTAACTACTAACTCTCGTAGGGTGCGCAATGCGCACATTCCTAATTCTCGTAGGGTGCGCAATGCGCACATTCCTAATTCTCGTAATGAACCGGTGCGCAATGCGCACCATACAAACTCAATCGGTACGCATTGCTACAAACTCGCCAAAAAAATTAATTCGCCGTTTTTTCCGAATATGGAACCCAGAAATCAGCCTAAGAAATTTTAAAATCCGACTTCACCAAAACACCCGGTTCTCGCTGCATAGGGAGCACATCTAAAGTATCCAATTGCGCGCAATATTTTAAATCTTCAATCACACCCAAACCGAGGAGGCGCTGGCCGTGACTGGCTTTTTCCAACAATTCATGCAGCCGATCTTGCCAATGCAGATAAAGAGCGATCGCCCCAAACACTTCATCGTTACCAGCAAAATCGATCGCCGGAATACCACTTTCTGCCAAGAGACTTTGGGCGATCGCACCAGCACACACCGTATCCTCCAACGAATAACTCCCTTCCCAACCAGAACCCACAATCCAAATACTTTCCGGCTTTTTACTTAACAGAAACTGCACCACAGATTTGCGGTTAATCAAAGCCGCCGTCAACACAGTTGCAGCAGCTTGCACTCGTTGCAAAGCCCGAGTACCGTTAGTTGTGCTGATAAAAATTCGCTTCCCACTCACCTTTTCTCGCGGGCAGTCCAGCGGAGAATTCCCCATGTCAAAACCGTCAACTGTTCCTCCGCCGCGCTCTCCCGCCCGAATCCGCTTGTCTGCAGGCCATTTTTCACTCTCTGCCATCAG
Organism: Microcoleus sp. A6-C6; assembly: GCF_036705955.1. NCBI lineage: Bacteria > Bacillati > Cyanobacteriota > Cyanophyceae > Oscillatoriales > Microcoleaceae > Microcoleus > Microcoleus sp. A6-C6. The sequence continues at coordinate 8,113 of NZ_JAUBVR010000009.1, forward strand.
CTTATCTAAGTCGCTGAAAACTTGGACAGCTTCCGCCCCATTATTCAGGGCCGTTGCCATTGTCGTAGTCGCCCGCAGTACATCAACTGCGATCGCGCAAGCCGGCATTTTGTCCGCTGGCGTAAGTTCCGGGGTATGGTAAATAAAAAGCTTCACTTTTGGGGCTACCTGCAATAAATCCTCATACGCAATAATAATAGAAAATGACACTCTCACGCCTAATCTCTCAACCACCAAGACGGTAAGGATGTTCTTAATTCCTGAAATCCTTGATTTTATTGCTTCTGAATTCTATCGGGACAACAACTAAATCCCTCTTCCTTCTTCCCTCTTCCTTCTTCCTGATGACTACTGACTACTGACTACTGACTACTGACTAATGACTACTGACTACTGACTTCTTTCTTCTTCCTTCTGCATATGTCAAAACAGCTCAATTCAAATCCCGCCCCCGCAGCCCTTAGCACACCAATTGGACTCCTCGCAGGTTTCACCTATCCTTTGCGAGCTTTCACGCTGATTTGGCAAACTCCCAAGCTGTGGACTTATGTATTAGTTCCCGTCGTGCTAAATTTTCTAATTGGTATCGGTCTTTATTTAAGCTTGCTATTTCCCAGTTTGGCAGGCATAGACGTTTTAGTTGCCGATTTATCTGTCCAATTTAATACTTTAATTGCGAGTTTGCCAGCTTGGCTGAGCTTTCTCGGCGTGTTAACAGTTGCTTTCGGCTGGCTGCTGCGCGTACTCCTAGTGTCAGGACTTTTGGTAATAATCGGGTTTTTATTAGTACAGTTCGGCGTGATTTTAGGTTCGCCCTGGTATGGCCAACTTTCCGAACAATTGGAACTGCTGCGGAACGGTCAATTGCCCGCAGAAGCACCGATGAATTTGGCGAATATTTTTCGGGATATTCAATTGGCGATCGGCTTTGAACTGCGAAAACTACAAATTTTGTTGAGCATCGGCATACCCCTGCTGCTGCTGAATTTTATCCCTGGCTTCGGCTCTATTCTTAGCACTTTGGGCGGCGTTGCTTTAGGCGCGATTATTGTCGGTTTGGACTTTTTAAATGCACCTTTGGAGCGGCGGAAGCTGCCTTTTCAGAAGAAGTTTGAGCTAATTCGGGCGAGTTTGCCGGCCAGCGGGAGTTTTGGCTTAGTTTGTTTGGGTTTGGTGAGTATTCCGCTGTTGAATCTGTTGGCGATTCCGCTGTGCGTGACGGCGGGGACTTTGTTTTTTTGCGATCGCATTTGGCCCGCCCATTTTGCCCCAGAAGAAACCAACCGCGCCCCAGAAACTAACATTACAACTTAAAAACTAGGGAGATGCTTCTAGTTTCCGCCGAATGCTTTCTCCCTTCGGCTAACTCTGGGACTTAAAACTCAGAAACGGGCTTAAAAACAACCAACTAACGAAAAAGAATGAAGCTGTAAATAGCTGGACAATATCGATCGCCGACAAATATCCGTCAGACAATAGTGCAATGCTTCTATCTGTCAGCCCGAATATCCAAGAGAGAATCCCAAACAGCCAAATGCCTTTTTGGAGCATTGACAAAAATGCTGAAACTTCGGAGTTTTGCTGATTATTCATTGATTTAGCCCTTGTTTGCGAAGAATCTGATTAACCGCGCACCCCAAGGGCTTAAGGATTTTTGGTGTCTCCTCGGATTCCCTTTGTTCTCTATATGTTAAGAAATGTTTCCCAATATTGCAACTTGCCCTGGAGGTATTTGCGCATCTATCTCAAGAGGTAGTCACAACGTCAAAAATCAGTAAACTTTGCTACACTTTGTCAGGAAGGGCGATCGATCTCCCACCATGAGTCCGCTCTTGCCATTAGTCGCAGGCGCTTGGTATAGTTAGTCACAGGCTGGGTAAAAAAGCGAAATCAAAAACTATGTTATTTAACAGTATTGAATTTGTAATATTTTTTGCGATTGTTTTCGCCATATATTATTTCCCTCCCTTGCAAAAACTGCAAGTTCCCATCCTCATAATTGCCAGCTTTATATTTTACAGTTGGAGCGCGCCCGCATTGCTGTTAATCCTGCTGCTATCAATTATTATCAACGCTACAGTCAGCTTTCAAGTTGCCCGAATTCCTGACAAAAAACAGCGATTTATTTGGGCATTATCGGGAGTATTTCTCAATGTATTAATTTTGAGTTTGTTTAAATACGCTGGTTTGCTGACTACCTTTGTGGCGGATGTTTTTAATATTGCCAGAACCGAAGGCAGTATTGCTTATTTGTTTTTAAAATTGCCTCTGCCGATCGGCATTTCTTTCTACACATTTGAAGGCATTAGTTTAATAGTTGACGTACTGACTCAAAAAGACAAAAACGAAACAGAATCACACGCTTATGTCTCTCCCAACTTCAGCCAACACCTGCTCAACACTTCATTTTTCATTAGCTTTTTCCCGAATTTACTGTCAGGCCCAATTTTAAAATCCAAGACATTTTATCCCCAACTTGGCGTTAAATATTTTAAAGACATTCCTGCAAATTTCATTTTTCGATCGCTCACAGTCGGCTACTTCCTAAAAATGGTCATCGCCGACAACCTAAAAGACTACACCTTCTGGATCAGCTTTCCCTACTACCAAGGATTTGGAACTATTACCAACTTGACGCTGCTGTTCGGCTACTCAATCCAAATATTCGCCGATTTTGCCGGTTATTCCTTAATTGCGATCGGTTTTGCTGCTGCTTTGGGTTACAAAATTCCCGACAACTTCGACTTTCCCTACATCTCCCGTTCCCTCTCCGAATTCTGGAGAAGGTGGCACATTTCTCTCTCAACTTGGCTGAGAGATTATCTATACTTTCCCCTCGGCGGAAACCGCAAAGGAAAAATCCGAACTTATGTTAACTTAATGACAGTAATGACTTTAGGAGGATTATGGCATGGGGCTGCTTGGAGTTATGCAGTTTGGGGAATTTATCACGGATTTGGTTTAGCCGTGGAACGCTTTTTTGGGTTCGATAAATCCAAAAACCAATCGCCAGAACCAAATCAAACAGAAACCAAACCAATCTGGCAGCAATTATTATTTGACAGCCTTAGCGTTGTAGGAATTTTCTCTTTTGTTTCCTTCGGATGGCTGCTTTTCAAACTGCCGCGATTTGAAGAAGCGGTTGACTTCGCAGTTACTTTATTTCGCAACTATAAAGTTAAACCCGGTTGGACTCACATTATTCCGACGCTAATTTTTTCCATACCCGTAGTAATTTATCATATTCCTCATTTTCCCACTTGGCAAAATCTGATGAAACAAGATTCAATGAAAAAAGGTCAAAAAGTCTGGAGTCTTTATCAAGATTTAGCTTTAGGAATTATGCTAGCAATGATCTTCCTCAACAGCGGCAGCTCGAAACAATTTATTTATTTCCAATTCTAGAAGGTGTTCTATGTTTGTCAAACCCCAGTTGCGTTCTATTTTGCGCCCGGTACTAATTTTTCTGTTTCTAATGAGTTTTTATCAAGTGCTTGTCAGCGGCGGAGTTGTGCCAGCTTCTGAGGGAGTTAGCCTGATTCAAAATAATATTGTCAAAGCTCAAAGGTATGTATATCAGGATGATTCGGATCTAAAAATGGTAATAGTGGGTAGTTCCTTAGCTGCCAACCTTAATGTTAAAGACATTGGAGAGGGTGTAAAGAGCATAGCTTTGGGGGGAGGAGCGAGCCAAACAGGTTTAGAAATAGTTAAAAGAAGTAAAAGTAAGCCTCCGATAGTTTTGGTAGAAATTAACGATACTATTATCCGCAAAATAGATGCCGACTTAGTTGATTCTTTGTATCACCCTATTTTTTATTGGCTGCGCCAGTATCTGCCGATGATGAGAGAGGAATACCGTCCGATTAGCGTTTTTGTTGATTCTTTTAAAAGTCGCTCGAAGCAGAATCTAAAACTGATGAAGCGAGAAGCACTAGATAGCTTAGAAGGTCGCAATCTTACTCCCGAATTATCGCAAAAAGCTATCCAAACGACTGTTGATATTCAAAGCAAACCTTTGTCAAACCAAGATGCAAAAAATATGAAACAAGAAGCTGATTTGATGAAAAATCAAATCGCTGAAATCACAAAGGATAGCGGGGCAAAAGTAGTTTTATTTGACATACCGCTTGAGTCGCGAGTTAATGCTACACTCAGAATAAAACAAGTCCGAGAATTGGCGAAAAAGCTGTTTCCGCCCGATCGCTTTGAGTGGCTACCACCCCCGCCCCCGCGAGAATGGCGTACCAATGACGGCATCCACTTGATCCGCAGCGATGCTAGAGATTTTGCCGAGTTTTTGAGGGATAAATTGCTGGGCTAGTAGGGGTGGTGTCAAGAGTGGCGGCCCAGATTTCGGGTTTCTGAGATGTACTGGATCAACCCGTAATCTGCTTTAATAATTGAATCAATCCGTTAAATTCGTCAGTCCAGGACGCATCAAGACAGATGAGTTACTGCATAAATCCTCAATGCGAACAACGCGAAAACCTTGCTGCTGCTCAAAATTGTCAGGCTTGCGGCACGGCTTTGTTAATTGCCGATCGCTATCGTATCCTTAAACCAGTGCGATCGCCCAACCCCGCACACCCCACAGACATCTTTGAAGTCGAAGATTTCGGAACAGGGGACAACGAATGGGGAACTGTCAAAGTTTTAAAACTCTTGAAACACAGCCACAATCCCGATTTACTTCGTTTGTTCAAGCAAGAAGCGCGAGTGTTAATTTGGCTAGCGGGAAAGGCGAAAGTTCCCCAAGTCGAACCAGATGGTTATTTCTCAATTAAACTCCCCCATAACTCCCAGAAATTGTCTTGTTTGGTGATGGAAAAAATTAGCGGCGAAAACTTGGCAGAATTCTTAACGAAAAACCAGTACGTTTGTCAAACACTAGCTGTTGATTGGCTGCAACAAATGCTCAATATTTTGCCGGCAATTCACAAATATCATTTAGTACATCGGGATATTAAGCCATCCAACCTGATGCTTGCAGCCGATGGAACATTGCGATTAATTGACTTCGGCTGCGCCGTAGAAGCAGACACGGATACCACACCGATAGGTTCTGCTGGATACTCCGCGCCGGAACAAATTGTAGGAAAACCAGAAGTGCGATCGGACTTTTTTGCCCTGGGGCGTACTTTTGTACATTTATTGACAGGCATATCGCCGATCGACTTTCCTGTAAATCTCACAACTGGTAAGATTAACTGGAGGAACCAGGCTTTAGATGTTGACCAGTCATTGGTAGAGTCGATCGACCAATTGATGGAACCCCTACCCGAAAACCGACCGAAAAACACCCAAGTCATTTTAGAAAAACTCAAAAATATAGACCTTTTGATTACCTCCACAGAATCGAACTAATAATTTCCAATCCTCTATGCCCAATGCCCAATGCCCAATGCCCAATCAATAAATCTCTTCCAACCTGCGAAAATCCCGCTCAACTTCCGCCCACAAAGCCCGATTGTGAGGGTCAGTTTTTACAGCTTTTTTCAAATAAATTCTCGCCTTATCAACCTGCTTTTCGCTAATTAAATGCCGTCCCCAGCGCTGATAGGCGATCGCCTGCCACTGACGCACCTCCAAATCTTCGGGCACCCGCTGGGCCAAACCCTCAATTAGAGCGATCGCCCGTGGAAACCTTTGATATTTCAACAACTGTTGCAGTTCAAAATAAGCATCTTGCTTTAACTTTTTTTCCGCCCCCGACAGATCCTGGCTATCTGGATTCGGTTGCTGTTTCCGAGTCACCTTAACAGCCTGTGGTTGAGCTTTCACCGCCTCCACTGGCGCTGTCGCAGTCGGCGGCACAGTTGAATTGGCAACTTTCGACTCCGCAACATCGGCGGGCGCAATATTCACCAGGAACTTATAAGCCTCAGTAATAGCAATAAACTTATTCTTAGCCTGTTCGTTTCCCGGATTCACATCGGGGTGATACTGTCTGGCTAACTTTCGATAAGAAGCCTTAACTTGCGATAAACTCGCACCAGACCTGAGTCCTAACTGTCGGTAATAATCTGCAATATCCATTTAGCATGAATGAGCGTGGATAATACCATTAAATATGGCAGAATCCTTAAATGTAAAGATTCTGCCAAAATTTACTGTGAACTAGGTCGTAGTGCGAGGTTTCCCCGCACTACTTCCCTATAAAAATCACTTACCTGCATCACAGGGGATTTAAGCCCCCACGTTGTAGGTGGATTGTTTTTAGGCTGGGGCTTAAATCCCCTGCCTAAAAACTTCACTGTCAACTGTCAACTGTCAACTGTCAACTGTTAAGGACGATCTTCGACTACTTTGTCGATCAAGCCGTATTCTTTGGCTTCCTCGGCGGACATGAAATAGTCGCGATCCATGTCTTTCTCGATTTTCTCGATCGGCTGTCCGGTATTTTTAGCATAGATACCGTTGAGTTGGTGGCGCAACCGCAGAATCTCCTTCGCCTCAATCTGAATATCCGTTGCTTGTCCCCGCGTACCCCCAGAAGGTTGGTGAATCATAATCCGCGAGTGAGGCAAAGCCAACCGTTTCCCCTTCGTACCGGCAGCCAGCAGGAAAGAACCCATCGAAGCAGCCAAGCCCACACAAATCGTCACCACGTCCGATTTAATGTGCTGCATGGTATCAAAAATAGCCATGCCTGCCGACACCATCCCACCTGGGGAATTGATGTACAAAATGATATCCTTACCCGAATCTTCCGAATCCAGATACAGCATCACGGCGATGATTTGATTGGCAATTTCATCGTCAATGTCCTTACCCAAGAAAATAATCCGTTCCCGGTAAAGGCGATCGTAGATATTAATCCACTGAGTATCATAACCCCCCGGCATTTTGTAGGGAACTTTTGGCACACCTATAGGCATAATTCGGAACTCCTTTTAGTTGGTAATTGGTAATTGGTAATTGGTAATTGGGCATTGGGCATTGGTAATTGGGAATCGGTAATTGTTAGGAATCGGTAATTGGGAATTGTTAGTCATAAAAAGACTATTGAATAACTAATCAGGGTAGAAACTACTAGCCATTAACCCTTAATTATTACTCATGCCCGATGCCCGATGCCCGATGCCCCATTCCCCATTCCCCATGCCCTATTCCCAGTTAGATGACTCCAGCAGCCAGCGGTTTCGCCAATTCTTCCGAACTTTCAAGAACGCGATCGATCAAACCGTATTCTTTAGCTTCCTGGGGTGTCATGTACAGCAACCGATCCATATCTTTAGTAATTTTTTCGATCGGTTGGCCAGTACAACTTGCAAAAATCTCAAGCATCGTCGCCTTATTTGCCAGCACTTCCTTCGCCCGAATTTGAATGTCGCTGGCTTGACCCCGCGTGTAAGCCTTGGGTTGGTGCAACACGATCGAAGCGTGGGGTAAACTCGCCCGAAAGCCCTTTGTACCCGCCGCTAGCAGCATCGCAGCCATGCCCATTGCCGAACCGAGGCAAATAGTGTGCACGGGCGGCTTAATGTACCGAATCGTGTCGCAAATAGCGAAGGCTTCCGTTTCAAAGCCAACGGGTTCGCCACTATAACCAGAAGTGCCTGTCGAGTTGATATAGATTTTGATGGGCTTATCCGGGTCTTCGTACTGCAAGAACAACAGTTCAGCGATAATCAGTTCTGTTACCGCAGGTACCAGAGGCATACCCAGATAAACGATCCGCTCCTTCAGCAACAGGGATGGCAAATCGGGAGGCGGCGTCCGAGAGTTGCCTTCCCCGTAGTATTGCGATTGCACAGCTTTTATTGGTGTGTTCATAAACCGAAATGTTGCCTGAACTGATGGAGCTATTCTTATAAGAAATAGTAACGCAATCTTTAGGTATCCCGCATGAAAGTTAGTTTGCTCCCGGTGTTAAACGACCCCAACCTTGATGCTACTGCGCCCTCAACCCAGCGCCAGCTAGCCATTTCGGTGTCTGCGACGGCAAGCGCGATCGACTCCAGCGTACCCTTAAACCTGTGCCTGATTCTCGACCACAGCGGCTCGATGGGCGGACGGCCCTTGGAAACTGTCAAACAAGCCGCCGGACGGTTGCTGGACAGGTTGAAGCCTGGGGATCGCTTTTGCGCGGTGGCTTTCGATCACAAAGCCAAAGTCCTCGTCCCCAATCAAGTTGTGGGAGATCCCGCCAGCATTAAACGCCAAATTGAGCAATTGCGCCCCGCCGGCGGTACAGCAATTGATGAGGGCATTAAGTTAGGTATTGAAGAGTTGGGGAAAGGCAAAAAAGAAGCTATATCTCAGGCGTTTCTGCTGACTGACGGCGAAAACGAACACGGCGACGACAGCCGCTGTTTGAAGTTGGCGAAACTAGCCGCCGAGTATAACATGACTTTGAATTCTCTGGGATTTGGCGATAACTGGAACCAGGATATTTTAGAAAAGATTGCTGATGCGGGCGGCGGTGCTCTGGCTCACATTCAGCGTCCCGAAGATGCGGTTGATGAGTTTGGCAAGCTGTTTACTCGCATCCAAGGTGTAGGTTTGACTAATGCTTATTTGCTATTTTCGCTAATGCCAAAAGTGCGGTTAGCCGAACTTAAACCGATCGCGCAAGTTGCCCCAGATACGATCGAATTACCGGTACAGCAAGAGGGCGATCGTTTTATGGTGCGCCTGGGAGATTTAATGAAGGATGTAGAGCGAGTAGTTTTGGCTAATATTTATATTGGACAGTTACCGGAAGGTACGCAGGCGATCGGGCAATTGCAAATTCGCTATGACGATCCGAGTGTCGGTGAAGGTTTGCTTTCCGATCCTGTGGCACTTTCTGCTAATGTCCTGAAAGTTTATCAGCCGGCACTTAACCCGATGGTGCAGCAGCACATTTTAGCTTTGGCTAAGTACCGTCAAACTCAACTCGCAGAAACTAGGTTACAACAGGGCGATCGCGCTGGTGCGGCCACGATGCTACAAACAGCAGCTAAAACTGCTCTGCAAATGGGCGATAAAAGTGCCGCAACTGTGCTACAAACCTCTGCTACTCGTTTGCAGTCTGGTGAAGAATTGAGTGAGGCCGATCGCAAGAAAACTCGGATTGCTTCTAAAACTATTCTTAAGTAGTGTAATGTGCGGTTAATTGCGATCGGCAGCATTGTTCGTAGTAAAGACTTTAATCCTAATTGACTAAAAGTCACAGAGAGGACTGAAGTCCTTACTACGAACCGGTTTATAATGTGTGTATCACCTATCAAGAGCCCTTGTATGAGCCAGACAATATCTGATAAAGTACGCTGGACTACCGCCGATTTGGAACTATTGCCCGATAACGGCGATCGTTACGAACTTATTGATGGAGAGTTATTTGTGACTAGATCACCGCATTGGGGTCATCAACAGACTTGTGGCAGATTTTTCTCTGTGCTTGATACTTGGTCGATGTCTTCTGGTTTAGGACGAGCTGCAATCAATCCAGGGCTGATTTTCACAGATGCCGATAACGTCATTCCTGATGTAGTTTGGGCCAGCAATGAACGCTTGGCCCTCTTGCTAGACGAAGCCGGCCATTTAACCGCCGCCCCTGAGTTAGTTGTTGAAGTATTATCTGCTGGTACAGACAATGAAAGACGGGATAGAGATTTGAAACTCAGACTCTATTCAGTGCGGGGAGTACAGGAATACTGGATCGTGAATTGGCGGTTGCAGCAAATTGAGGTTTATCGCAGGGAACAAGCAAGTTTAAGGCTAGTTGCTACACTGTTGATAAACGATCAACTTACTTCGCCTTTGTTACCTGGTTTTAGTTGCTCTGTCGCTCAGATTTTTGCTTAGATTATTTATGAAACTCTTTTACAGGGCGATCGCCCTTTGGGGATTTGTGACAATTTTGGGCGGCATATCCCCTGCCATTTCTACAAAACCCTCACCAATACTAATCGTTCAAAATTCGGCTGAAGACTTATTTAACAGCGGTTTAGCCAAATCAGAGGCTGGAGACATCCCAGGGGCGATCGCAGATTATACCGCAGCCATTCGCCTCAACCCCAACTACGCCCAAGCCTACAACAAACGTGGCATCATTCACGGCCGCAACCTCAAAGACTATCCAGCAGCCAAAGCCGACTTCGATCGCGCAATTGAAATTGACCAGAACTACGGCGACGCTTACTACAACCGCGCCAAAGTCCGCTATTTATTAAAAGACAAACCGGGCGCAATTGCCGACTATCAAAAAGCCGCAGAAATCTATCAAAAAGATGGCAAAACAGAAGATTGTCAAGATGCCATGAAACACCTCCAAAGCCTGGGGCAATAAATAGCTTTGTGAAAACATGGTATAAAATAAATACCCAAAAAAATATCAGCGTTCATCAGCATTCATCAGCGGTTGAACACTCCAAATTAACTATTCAAAAAATGCCCGTAACCTCCACCCTCACCGTCACCGTACCCGCCACCACCGCCAACCTCGGCCCCGGATTTGACTGCATCGGCGCCGCTTTAAGCCTCTACAATCATTTCCAATTCTCCCTCCTCGAACCGTCAGCAACCGAGAAATTGAAAATTACCGTTACAGGCCCGGAAGCGACTAAAGTCAAGACAGACGACAGCAATCTCGCTTACCAAGCCTTTGTCAAGTTATACCAACACCTCCACCAATCGCCGCCACCAGTCACAATCCATATAGATATGGAAGTGCCGCTGGCTAGAGGTTTAGGAAGTTCCGCTACAGCTATTGTCGGCGGGTTGGTGGCGGCGAATTGTTTAGCCGGTAAGCCTTTGAGTCAGGAAGATGTGATGCAGTTGGCGATCGAACTTGAAGGACATCCCGACAACGTTGTCCCCGCTTTGTTGGGAGGTTGTCGCCTCGCAGCTAGCAATGCACCCCCCCAACCCCCCCTTAGCAAGGGGGGGCTAAGAGCAGAATCCCCTCTTACACCCCCCCTTAGCAAGGGGGGGGTTTCCTGGGAGATTTGCGATATTCCCTGGCATCCTGATATTGTGCCGGTGGTGGCCATTCCCGACTTTGAACTTTCTACCGCCGAAGCGCGCAAGGTTTTGCCCAACGATTACAGTAAGGCTGACGCGATTTTCAATGCAGCACACCTCGGTTTGTTGGTGCGGGCTTTGGAAACGGGTAATGAAAACTGGTTGCGCTGCGCCCTGCAAGACAAAATTCACCAACCTTACCGGCAATCGCTGATTCAGGGATATGAAGCGGTGCAACAAGCTGCTGTCGCTGCTGGCGCTTGCGGTACGGTAATTAGCGGTGCCGGGCCGACGATTTTGGCTTTGACAAATTCAGCATCTGCGCGGGCTGTTGAAGAAGCAATGGCGGCTGCTTGGATGGAATTTGGGGTGAAGGCTGATGTAAGGGCTATTTCTCCCGATACTCAAGGAGCACAAATCTCGGCTTAATTATTGGTAAGGTGGGTAGCCAAAATGGTAATTGTGCAATCTTTCAGTCATCAAAAACCTGGTTTTTCGGCCCCACGCACTCCGACAAAGAAACCGGGTTTTTTACCAAGTGTGCGGGTAACAACGAAGTATCTCGGAAAGAACCCGGTTTCTGAACCCACTCGATTGTAGCGACAATAGCAGATGGCTACCACACCGAATGCGATCGAACCACCTTCAGTATCGAATAATTTACTTTAGTTTACTTAAAAAATCGTTCAATTCCCCTACCAACCATTTTTTCTCAGCTTGCGGCAAAAATAAGCCCAAAAAATAGTGACGCGACTTGGCGCGAATTCGGCAAAAACTAATCGATTTTTTGAGCAATGGCAGATGAATTTTGCTCAATTTTACCCGCTGGATATCTTGAGGGATAATTTGAATTTGTCTGCTCAACAAATAACAATAAATCAAACACAAACACATCAAACCATAAAATACGATTAATATTATTAGAGCTTGGACAGAGCTAAATACAAATAGATTAAATAAGTTAGGTACCCAGTAGGCTAAAGTGTATTTAAAAAAGCTGAACGCGCCCACTGGTAAGGCTATGGAATTTATTATGGCGTAGAAAGGTTGAAGGATCAAAAAGCTGGGAAGTAAAACTTTACAAGTCCGATCGATAAAGTGCAAAAACCTTTTGAGTTTGCTAGGTAAATGAGTGGGGTGTATATGAATGAACAACCGCCGTTTAGCATCAATTAAAGTAATTCGGGATTGGGGCGATCGCTTAAACATTTTGTCTGGATTAATCCCGCTTGGCTTGTTCTCTCGCAGTGCTGATAAAGCATCTTTTGCTGAGTGAAATCTATCTTCAATTTCGGGTTCAACTATCTTCTCTAACCAGTCGGCAAACTCTGTAGAAATAGAGACGATATCGCGGAATTGTACCTTCAGCTTTTTTCTGGGTAAATCTGATGGAAATTTCTGGGTTAACAAGAAAAGCAGTGTTGTGCCTAATCCATACAAATCTGTTGATAATACAGCTTTTCCTCGGAATTGTTCTGGTGCCATGTAACCGTAGGTTCCCACAACGGTACTGCCTCCAGTAACAGTATGATGGTAAGTATTTTGAACTGCGCCAAAATCAACTAAAAAGACTCGCCCATTTTTTTGGATAATAATATTTTGAGGTTTAATATCTCGGTGGATAGTAGCAGGTAACAGCGATTGCAGATAAGCCAGAATTTCTAGCAATTGATGGGCGATATGACGAACTTGCGCTTCATTTGGTTTCCAGCCATTTTCTATCAACTGTGCGAGAGATTTTCCCGGTGCGAGTTGTTGGGCGATATAAAAACAACGATCTTGGGAAGTATCAACTTGAAAGTAGTCAATGTAGCGAGGAATTCCCGGATGATTCAATCCCGATAAAGTTTTTGCTTCTCGTTCAAATAACTCGACTTTCTTCCATTCAGTTGTCAGACGCAGGGACAAAGCTTTGAGTGCAACTTTTTGATTGCTTTTTAAATCTACAGCAGCATAGGTGATTCCAACTCCACCCTGTCCTAATTTGCCGAGAATGCGATATCTTTCAGCAATAATTTTTTCCGATTGTTGAATAATTTCCATATTTTTGTGCCTGGGTTGATTTTGGATGATTAGTGGGTTCGCTACCACACCGAATGCGATCGAACCACCTTCACTATCGAATGATTTACTTGAGTTTACTTAAAACATCGTTCAATTCCCCTACCAACCATTCTTTCTCAGCTTGTGGCAAAAATAAGCCAAAACAATAGTTACGCGACTTGGTGCGAATCCGGCAAAAACTAATCGATTTTTTGAGCAATGGCAGATGAATTCCACTCAACTTTACCCGCTGGATATCTTGAGGACTGATTTGAATTGGTCTAGTGAATAGACGATAAGCAATCCTACACAAGCACCTACATAACCACATCAAAGCATAAAATATGGTAAATGTTGTTATAGATTGGATTGATATAATAAAAAATTGCTGAAATAATTTATTTACCCAGTCGGCTACAGCGTATTTAAACAAGGGATAGCCTATGTTCTGTAGGCCTATAAAAAATCCCAGAATCAAAGAGATGGGAAGTAAAACTTTATAACTCAGATGAATGAACTGGAAAAACCATTTGATTTTGCTAGGTAAACGATTGGGGTGTATCTTGATGAATAACCATTGTTTAGCGTCAATTAAAGTAATTCGAGATTTGGGCGATCGCTTAAACATTTTGTCGGGATTAATCCCGCTTGGCTGTTTCCCTCGAAATGCTAATAAAGCATCTTTTGCTGAGTGAAACCTATCTTCAACTGCGGGTTCAACTATCTTCTCTAACCAGTCGGCAAACTCTGTCGAAATAGAGACCAGATGTCGGAATTTTACCTTCAGCTTGTGTCTGGGTAAATCCGATGGAAATTTCTGGGTTAACAGGAAAAGTAGTGTTGTGCCTAATCCATACAAATCTGTTGATAATACAGCTTTTCCTCGGAATTGTTCTGGTGCCATGTAACCGTAGGCTCCGACAACGGTACTGCCTCCAGTAACAGTATGATGGTAAGTATTTTGAACTGCGCCAAAATCCACTAGGAAGACTCGCCCATTTTTTTGGATAATAATATTTTGAGGTTTAATATCTCGGTGGATAGTAGCAGGTAACATCGATTGCAGATAAGCTAGAATTGCTAGCAATTGATAGGCGATATGACGAACTTGCGCTTCATTTGGTTTCCAGCCATTTTCTATCAACTGTGCGAGAGATTTTCCCGGTGCGAGTTGTTGGGCGATATAAAAACAACGATCTTGGGAAGTATCAACTTGAAAGTAGTCAATGTAGCGAGGAATTCCCGGATGATTCAATCCCGATAAAGTTTTTGCTTCTCGTTCAAATAACTCGACTTTCTTCCATTCAGTTGTCAGACGCAGGGACAAAGCTTTGAGTGCAACTTTTTGATTGCTTTTTAAATCTACAGCAGCATAGGTGATTCCAACTCCACCCTGTCCTAATTTGCCGAGAATGCGATATCTTTCAGCAATGATTTTTTCCGATTTTTGTAGTGTTTCCATATTTTTGTGAGCAGGTTAATTTTGGATAATTAGTAGGTTGCACCCCAATCTCTAAGTATTTCTGCTGCTGCTTGTCGGTGGGGAGTCGAGTTGGTTTCTGCTACATTTAGCGGCGTGTAGCCTGAGAAGTTTCTAGCGTCAATTGTGGCACCTTTAACAATCAGCAATAGTAAAATTTCTAAATTCCCATAATGTGCGGCTTGGTGCAGTGGAGTTGTGTCATATCTATCTCTGTTATTAACATCTGTGCCGTTTTTAATTAGTAGTGCAGCAATATCATTGTGTCCGATCGATATCGCTTGATACAACGGAGTTTGACCGTTCGCATTTCTAGTGTTAACCCTTGCACCATTAGCAACTAGCAGTTCAGTGATATCTTGAGATCCTTGAGCAACAGCAAGATGCAGGGGAGTTTGACCCAAGTTATTTTTGGCATTAACGAATGCACCTTTGGCAATGAGTTGTTTTGCTACATCCTTAAGTTTGAAACTGACAGCGATATGCAGTAAAGTTCGGCCATCGTCATCTTCACTATTAACATCTGGGTGTTTACTAATCAGCAGTGCTACTGTATCCTGAAGTTTCAGGTCTACGGCGATGTCCAGTGGAGTTTTTCTGTGAGTTTTTCTGTGAGTTTCGTATGACGGAGTATTTCCATTATTTTTAACATTAATTTTTGCGCCATTAGCAATCAAAAAAGAGGCGATTTCTGGGCGTTTATCTTGAACAGCTCGGTGTAATGGAGTATTGTCAAATTCGTCCCTAGCGTTGATATCCAGCATGAGCCATGCAGCAACTTCTTTGGTGGCTGCATAGTGCAGTGGAGTTCTTTTTTTACTATCCCTGATAACAATATTCATGCCGTTGTTAATTAGCTGTTGTACCAACTCCTTAAAGCCTATTTTTGCTGCGTTATGTAATAAAGTTGTACCCTTGCCATTTCGGGCATTTTCTTCTTTAATGTTAATTTTTGCGCCTGCAGCGAGTAGTATTTGTGCGATCGCCTTCGATCGCGCTATATGTAGAGGAGTTATGCCATTTTTGTTTTTGGCATTGACGTTTGCGCCTTTAGCAATCAGCAACTTGGCCATTTCAGGCGATCGGGCATAGAACAGAGGAGTTGTACCCATACTATTGCCAGGTAAAGACCCTCGCAATCTATAAGTCCATATAGACTTCGATATATCCCAATCAACATGAGGTTCACTCTGGGCGTTAATATCTACACCTTTAGCAATTAGCGTCTGTGCCACTTCTATGCGATCGTATCCAGCAGCAAAGTGTAACGGGGTAAAGCCAAATGTATCCTGAGCTTTGACATCTGCACCCTGGGCAATTAACAATTCTGCCACCTCTTTTGAGCCAGCAAAGTGTAGTAAATTAAGATTTTCTATCCTGGTATTGGCACTAATACCAAGATCAAGATAATGCCTAACAGTTTTAGTATCTCCCTGTTTAACAGCCTGGAAAACTGCATCGGGGGTAAATCCAATCCGGTTGAGGATGGGATATTTAAAGTGATTGAAAACAGCAACAGTAGTAACAGCAGCAACAGCAGCAATTCCTATTTTCAGGCGTTTTTTCCATTGCCTCGCTCGATTGGATTTAACGCTAAGTATTCGAGGATTGCGAAGCAATTCAAGCGCTTCTTTTGCCGATTGAAAGCGGTTTTCTAAATCTGACGCTATCATTTTTTCTAACCAATCGGCAAATGCTGAAGAAATCTGAATTTGAAAGCGAAAATCTATCTCTAGTATATTTGTTGGTAATTCGGCGGGGGAACGGTGGGTTAGTAAATACAACAACGTCGCTCCTAAACCATATAAATCTGTTGCAGGTACGGCTTGTCCAAGAAATTGTTCTGGAGCCATATAACCATAGGTTCCAACTACGGTACTTCCTCGCATTAAAGTATTGTAATAAGTGTTTTGCACTGCTCCAAAATCTACTAAGCAGACTGCCAAATCTTTTTGTTTATGGGAATTGATGGGCGATTTGAATACAATGTTCTCTGGTTTAATATCCCGGTGGATCACAGGTGGTGTCTGTGAATGGAGATAAACTAAAATCTCCAAAATTTGTGCGGCAATGCGTTGAATTTCGGATTCGCTAGCGTGCCAGCCATTTTCCACTAAACTTGCTAGAGATTGCCCTTGTGCCAGTTCTTGTACTATATAAAAACAACGGTTATCGGGAGTATCGACATAAAAATAATCCAAATAACGCGGAATTCCCGGATGATTCAATTTTGATAAAACATTGGCTTCTCGTTCAAATAGTTCCAGGACTTTCCAGTCATTCATCTTCTGTAAAGACAAAGCTTTGAGTGCAACTCGCTGGTGTGTTTTGAGGTCAATGGCTTCATAAGTTGTGCTACTACCGCCTTCTCCGAGGAGATTTTTAATCTGATAGTGTTTGACTAAGTTATGGGGAATTTGTTGAACAATATCCATAGCATTATCCTGAGTTGATGAGTACCAACAAACATTTTTTATTTGGGTTTTTACAACCCAAGTTTTGAGAAAATATTCAATAAAAATTGAGCGTTTGAGTAAAATTCAAACAATTCAATAGAAAAGTCAATGAATGACTATGTATATGTGCTTAAATTTCAATGACCGTATTCCTACGGATAGCTTACCCAGAATTTTAGAGTGTCATATCACCTTTAGCAAAAATTTGCGGTTGACAGATTTTGCCGTAGTCAATTCCAATAAGCACTTGTAACAGAGCGGGTTAGATCGTAATTTCAGGCTTTGAGTTGTCAATTATTAATCTTATTTGACTATCTCGAATCGCAAACAGGACGATCGCTTTTGTGCAAGCGCCCTCTCGGCCCTCTGCGCCCTCTGCGTTAAATAAAAAATTAGGCATCGGGAATACACGCAGCAGACCAAACAATCGATCGCACTCCTCAATTTTCGATGGGATCTAAAATTCACATAAAGTTCCATCCCCGATCGCAAAACCCTTCCTAAAATAGAAGATAGGGACGATCGACCTAAAAGCCGATCGAGGGGCAAACGCCAAGCACCTGAAAATCCCCAACTAGCGAGCCGCAAGACAGGGAGAACATCAAAATCATGGTAAACGCGCCAACAGGGGAAACCCGTCTGGGCCCGACCGAGCAGGTGCAAGCCTTAGACCGCGATTGCACAACCCTATCCCGTCACGTACTCCAGCAACTCCACAGCTTTTCAGCAGATGCTCAGGATCTCAGCGCTCTGATGAATCGCATCGGGTTGGCTGCTAAGCTGATCGCGCGCCGACTTAGAGCCGGGTTAATGGCAGATGCTTTAGGGTTTACAGGGGCTGTGAACGTGCAGGGAGAATCCGTCAAAAAGATGGATATCTATGCTAATGAAGTGTTTATCTCGGTATTCCAGCAAAGCGGACTTGTCTGCCGCTTGGCTTCCGAGGAAATGGAAAAACCCTACTACATTCCCGAAAATTGTCCGATCGGACGCTACAGTCTGCTCTACGACCCCATAGATGGTTCTTCCAATCTTGACATCAATCTTGATGTCGGCTCAATATTCAGCATCCGCAAGCAAGAGCTACGGTGTGCACACAAGTCTAGTTGGAAATCAAATGACGGAAAAAAACGGAAGTTTATTTTTTTAATCCTTGATTTTCCGTTAATTATTATCAATAAGGTAAAACTATTGATAAATAAATCGATCGTCTAAAAACTTTGCCTACTCAGGATTGTGTCAGACAGAGCCAAGTTTTTAGGACTTGTGTGTACACCGTAGATCTCTACTGGTTAAAGTTCGTGAAAGTAATACATCACAACGCCAGTTACTGGATCGTTCTCGATACTGAGATAACCCGTTTTGAGCATTGCTGTGAAAGCCTCTTCCACTTCGGCAAAAGTAGCGCCCGTTGCCATCACCCCTTGGGTTACAGATAATCTGCCATTCTTGGTATAAGCTGCCTTCAGGAGTTTAATCCCTAACTGTTCGGGGGTTTGCTTGGGGTATGTCGAGGCGATCGCCCCGCCGATCGGAGATAGCGGTATACCTTGGGGAGATACGCCGAGTTTGCCCCTGAGACTAGCATTGTGTTCGTCCACCATGTTCGGTAGCAGCAGCAAGTCAAACAATTGCCCGAACCCAAACAAGCCAAAGGTACACAGCCACAGCAAACCCGTGCCAATCTTGCCGTTATAGAGACGGTGGAGTCCGAAGGGGCCGAAAAAACAAGCAGCCCATAACAGGTAACTAACACCTAAATTGCTCATTTTATGACCGTCCTGTCTGGTTATTCTAAGAATTGGAGTCCCTTTATACATTTTGTACTTTCTATCTGGTGTTTGAACAGTTTGACACCAGCAGATCTTTGTGCATTGTCCGAAGTTATTGGTTATTTAAGCTGTTGTGCATTTAAATTGTATATTTCGACGATCGATCAAAAATCTTCTCCCCTCTCCCCCTCTCCCTCTCTCCCCCTCAATCACCATACACAATTGGGATGCAAAACAGCTTACTACCAATGCCCCATGCCCCATGCCCCATGCCCGTAAGTAATTGTGCGTAGCAATTCTTAACGCCAGCAAAATATTTTCAGGGTCGAAAACTTGGTACACTGGAGGGCGTGGAATATTTCAGCAGCTTTGAGTTGGATGCCACACAAAGCGCAAAAGTGCGCCGCACAGCGCTGGTAGGAGATAAAAGGGCGATCGCCCCTTCCGATACCTCAAACGAGCGAGCAATTATAAGCAAAAAATCCAATAAAAATATGGTAGATTCCCTCAAAAAACCAGCTTTTGCAGAACAGCAAGAAGCGAAAACCCCAGCCAAAGAAACTATTCTCACGCCGAGATTTTACACAACAGACTTTGACGAGATGGCCAAAATGGACATCTCCATCAACGAAGCCGAACTCGAAGCAATCATCAAAGAGTTCCGCGTTGACTACAACAAAACCCACTTCGTGCGCGATGCCGAGTTCGATCAATCTTGGGAACACATCGACGGCGAAAAGCGCAAGTTATTCATTGAATTCCTCGAACGCTCTTGCACCGCTGAGTTTTCTGGCTTCTTGCTCTACAAAGAATTAGCACGCAAGCTCAAAGACAAAAATCCGGTACTCGCCGAAGGTTTCTTGCTGATGTCCCGCGATGAAGCGCGACACGCCGGATTCCTCAACAAAGCGCTGTCGGACTTTGGTTTGTCCCTGGATTTGGGTTTCTTGACAAAGAGCCGCAGTTACACATTCTTTAAGCCGAAGTTTATTTTCTACGCCACTTACTTATCCGAAAAAATCGGTTATTGGCGCTACATCACGATTTATCAGCACTTGAAAGCGCATCCTGAAGACCAGATTTATCCGATTTTCCGATTCTTTGAAAATTGGTGCCAGGATGAAAACCGCCACGGAGATTTCTTTGATGCGGTGATGAGAGCTCAGCCTCAAATGCTGAACGATTGGCGCGCTAAGCTTTGGTGCCGTTTCTTCTTGCTGTCGGTATTCGCGACAATGTATCTCAATGATATCCAGCGCGGTGGTTTTTATCGATCGCTCGGACTCGATGCTCGCGAATACGACATTGAAGTGATCAAAAAAACCAACGAAACCGCAGGTCGCGTCTTCCCCGTGATGCTAGACGTGAACAATCCAGAATTTTATGAACGGCTGGATATTTGCCTCAAAAACAATCAGCAATTGACCGCAATTGTCGCTTCTGAAACTCCGAAATTCTTGCAATTGTTCCAAAAATTGCCTCTGTATTTGTCCAACGGCTGGCAGTTGGTGAAACTGTACTTCATGAAGACGATCGAATCGCCTTCTGTTGAAGGTGCAGTCCGTTAAGTTTTGATTTTTCATCCTCTGTTACGGCGGTTCTGCGGAAGTAGAGCCGCTTTTTTTTGGTATGATGTTAGGTTGGTTTTCGTGAAAGGGCGATCGGGTTTCAAATTCAATTGAGGAACTTTATGAAGAAGTTAACTGTGAGATGAAAAGTGAGTAATACGAGTACCGGAAGACGCAACTCTTTTGAACTAGAAGATATTCAAAGGCAATGGAGAGAATGGCAGTAGAAAAGTAAAAAAATATTTTTAGCAAGTTGGTAATTTTTACGCTATTCTCAACTCAGTATTTTAAAATTCAGGCTCTCAAATCTACGATATTCCGGTGCACTTTATGCAAGCGAACAAAAAACAATCCCACAAATCAATTGTGATTTTTTATCTAGGAATGCTCGGCATTTTCCTTGTGTCCTTAACTCTGCGCTTTTGGGAACTGGAGCGATTTAACACTTTCGTATTTGACGAGGTTTATTACGCCAAATTTGCCAACGATTATCTCACCAGAACTCCTTTTTTCAACGCTCACCCGCCGCTTAGTCAATACATAATTGCGATCGGGATTGCGATCGGCACTCATCTGCCTTTCGGGAAAACCGCCGTCAACAGCCTAGCAGGCTCAATTCTTTCACCTTGGGACTACCGCTGGATTAATGCTCTCACAGGTTCCTTTATCCCGCTAGTTGTCGGAGCCTTCGCCTATCAGCTCCTTCGCCGCCGCACCTTTGCTTTTCTTGCTGCTTTATTTATCGCCTGCGACGGTTTATTTTTAGTTGAATCTCGCTACGCACTCAATAACATTTATCTAGTTTTATTCGGAATACTTGGTCAATTATTTATTCTTAAAACCGTAGAAGCTGAAGGCAAAAAGCGCTTGCTTTGGCTAGTATTAGCTGGGATAGGATTAGGTGCATCTGCTGCTATCAAATGGAACGGATTGTGGTTTTTGTTGGGGGCTTATCTCATTTTAATCTGCGCTTGGGCCGTGCGTTTAATTCAGGCAAAGAGAGGAAATGAAGAACCAATCCGCGAGGTGAATTCTGCTCTCCTTCCGCCCGAAAGTCCAGTACAAAAATTGACTGAGCTAACTTTTGTTGAAGTATGCTGGAGTCTAGCTGTAATTCCTCTTTTAGTTTACAGCATCTGCTGGATTCCTCACCTGCATCTCAATCCAACTCCCAATTTCTGGCAGATGCAAACGGAAATTTTGACTTATCATGAACGCATTAAAAGTGGCCCTAGCGTGCATCCTTACTGTTCCACGTGGTACAGTTGGCCTTTGATGCTCCGCCCCATAGTGTACTTCTACAAAACTGCTAGCAATAATGCAAAACCCGATCCGGTTTTGCCACCTTTACCCAGCGGTGCAACTGAGACAATTTTTGACGTTCACGCGATGGGAAATCCTTTCCTTTGGTGGTTTTCTACTTTAGCTTTAATATTAGTAGCAGGAGTTTTAATTCACCGGATTGTGGTGTGGTTCCAAACGCGCCAAGTGGCTTCTGTTGAAAGCATAGAACAGCAGCAGCCGATTTTGTTTCCGCCGACGGCCCAAATGTGGATGTTGTTATATTTGATAGTTAATTGGGCTGCTAATTTGCTGCCTTGGATGAAGGTGAGTCGCTGCGTATTTTTGTATCATTATATGGGCTGTTCTGTGTTTGGAGCCTTAGCACTTGCTTGGTGGGTTGACAGGTGGCTGCACAGCCCTCAAACTCGACTCCGAGGGATGGGGGTAACAATTAGTTTTCTGATTTTGGGTGCTTTTATTTTCTGGATGCCTATCTATTTGGGACTGCCTTTGTCGCAAATGGAATGGAAAATTAGAATGTGGCTGCCGTCTTGGGTTTAGGTGAAAATATTAGCGATAAATTATGTTGGAAATACTGCCCAAAGATTCAGCCGAAAATGATTTTATATTACAATAAGGTTCACTTAAAACCGAGATTCCCTTAAAAAGGGTGGAACAAGAAAGCTTTGAAATTCCACCTTTTTAAGGGAAATTTAGGAGTTTTCTAAGCACAAGGAGTCTTAAATGAACCGTATTGTTTTATATTAGACATTTCTAATAATTCTTGTAGACGGGCATAGATCCTGCTCGCTTACTGTCTTTTCTATCCCATGTTTATGACATTAAAATCCTGGGTTTATGATATAATGCGCGATAAACTGGTTCCCCGCGTTTTTGAGTAGCAATTTCTCTTTCCGTAGCAACGGGCATGGGATTTTCTGCAAGCCATTCCCCGCCATTTTGACGCTGAAAACTGGGATGAGATGAAAAGCGATCGCACATTTCGACTTCTACTTCCTCAATATCCGATTGAATAAACACTTCACCGCCAACAGCCAGATAAGTAGCCAACTCGCTGACTAATTCCTGCTGCACTACCCGCCGTTTGTGGTGCTTTTTCTTGAACCACGGATCGGGAAATTGAATGCTAACTCGCTGCAAAATACCAGCGGGCAAAGTTTCTAAAATTGGTTTCAGGGAACTATTCGCATTGCAAAACAAATAGTGCAAATTTGTCAAACCTTTTTCATCGCGCCACAGATTAGCCTCATCTACCAGAGGTTCTCGAATTTCTAATCCGAGAAAATTCCAATCTGTTTGGATTTGCGCCATATGCCACAAAAACCTTCCTCTGCCGCAGCCGATATCTAAATGTAGTGGTAAATTTAAATTAGCATAGATTTTAGTCCAATCCGGCGCAGTGGCGGATGTTCTATATCTCATGGATAGGGGATTTACGTGTTCCCGAACTCTAACTCTTCCCAATTTTGATGTCTCCTGAATATAATTTTTAATCGCTGATGTCGGCGGATTAACGCGGATTAACGCAGATGAATTGAGAAATAAAAAATCGCAGTGTTATGATTTTTTATTTCTAATTATTGTATCAAGCTTCTGGTTCAATCCCTGCTGCTCTTAATTGTGCGGCTAATCTTTGCGATCGTTCTCGTTCTTGTTCAGCTTCTTGTTGAACAAGGGCTATTTCTTGTTGAACAAGAGCCATTTCTTGTTGAACAAGGGCTATTTCTTGCCTTTCCCTTTCCACCATCTCTGCTCCCCACAATAACATCTGTCCGCTCTCATCCCACCAGCGCAACCAATATCCGGTTCTTTCGGCTTTTGTTCCCAGCCAAACACCCAGAAATAACCCAACTCCAGCGATCCAATAACAACCATTTGCATCGGGTTGTTGTGCCTGATACCTTTCTCCTGAATCCAACTGATATATTTCTAAAAATCCTGTCCCAGGTTCAAAAATTGCATAGATTGGAGCTCGCAATACTTGTTCGTAAAAAAACCATTTTCCCGGTGGATAAGTTCTTTTATTAGAATATTCATCATTGGCAGTAGCCGACACAAATTCCATCACTATATCTGGAATTTCTCCTTCTAAATTAGGAGTATAACTACGGCGAATTTCTTGATTAGGAAATGGCTGTACGTTGCGGGCATAAAACCAGTCTGGAGCTTTGACAACTAGCTGGTTGTTTAATGTCGCGCAGATCGCCATATTGGGGGCAATTAGTATTCCTGCTACTATGAATCCTGCAATTTCTAATATTTCTCGCAAGGCCGCAGCTAGGAGAGGTTGGTCAATATTTTCCACAGGTTCCTCGTCTAAAATGAAGTCGGCGGGCAATTTTTGCCAGGTAATTTTTAAGTCGGTTGTACTGACTGTCATGGTATTTTACCTCTTACTAGGATTGTTGGAGTGCGGTTTGCAATACTTCCCGATGGAAGAGCGATCGCCCTACTATAAATTTTATCCTTTCCTGCGATAATGCGTCGCCGTTGGCGTAGTGTTCGATCCAGGTTTTGCTGATTAAATAAGGATCTTCGGGCAATTCTGATAATAAGTACCCCGGCATTTCTAACTCGTCCATCAATTGACTAACTTTGGGATCGTAGCTGAGAGCAAAGCAGCGGCATTCTTCCGAAGCTGCCATAATTAAACTATGGTAGCGCATCCCGATCGCCATTTCGACTCCCCGGAATAGTCCTTTCAATTTTCTCGGATCGTCTAAACTAAGTATCTCACTTCGTTTCGGCAGGGCTTCGTACAAATGCTTCGCAATTTCTAAGTCGCGAGATGCTTGAAAAGGTATCAGTAAAATTAAGGCTCTAGTTGCTTTTTGAAAGTCAACTAAAGCTTGAGTTAAAATTGACAATCTGGCCGGAGTTAACGTAGGATGGGAACGCAAACAAACTGCAACTCTGGGCGCAGGTAAATCCCATAAACCGGAGACGGGGGAATTCTCTAAAGCCCACACGGGATCGGGCGCTAAAGTGAACGGAATTTGCCAATCTGCAAGTAAGGTAGCTGAGCCTTTATCCCGCACGCTGACGGCGGTGCATCCAGCAAAACACCGCTGAGATAATTTGCGGGTAATCTCTCGATTTAAAGGCCCAATTCCCTGGGCCCAAGCAACTGTTTTTAAGCCCATTTGTTGCGCTAGTCCCATTAAACCCCCATAATAGAAAGGGCTGATCATGCTGGTAGCGTCTTGGATTAAACTGCCGCCTCCCCAGATTAGCGCGTCGGCGCTGCGGAGTGCTTCGAGGACTTGAAACGCATTCATACGATCGCGCGCAGCTACCCCGTACCGCTGATTTGTCTCGACAGGATTGCCGGACAGGACGATCGGCGTCACCCCATCTGGTAACATTTGCAGTAGCGATGCCAACAGCGCCTCGTCGCCACCGTTGCCTTTACCGTAATAGCCGCACAAAATTGCTCGCATTTCTACTCTTGGTTTATAATGGGGAATCTAAGTATTACAATATCTAATTGTTGCGGTCGATTCGTAAAATATTTTAACAGTTAACAGTCAACAGTTAACAGTCAACAGCCTTAAACAAATAAATACATATTTTATCTTCCCCGTTCTCTGTTATTTTAGAATACAAAAAATGCACGCTTTGTCAATTCCTACCTGGATTATTCATATCTCTAGCGTCGTCGAGTGGATTGCAGCCATCTGGTTAATTTGGACTTACGGCGAAGTCACTCAAAACCGAGCTTGGTGGGCCCTTTCCGCCGGAATGCTCCCCGCCCTAGTCAGCGCCATGTGTGCTTGCACTTGGCACTATTTTGACAACTCCCCAGCCCTAGAATGGATCGTTACCCTGCAAGCGGCGATGACTCTCATCGGCAATTTTACTCTGTGGGCGGCGGCTTGGTGGATTTGGCGATCGGCTCAACCACCAGAAAAAATTCAAGATTAAAAGAGGTGTCAAGTCAATGAAAAATAGCACTTTTTGGGCAACATTTACAACAAGTTCACTTTTGCTAGCCGCCGGATTTTTGCTTCCCAGCGAAGCCAGCAACAACCGACTGCAAATCGCCCAACAGCCAAACTGTAAAAGCCCTCAAACCACGGTTGATATGACTTTATGTTCGACTCAGGAGTTTAAAGCAGCAGACACCAAACTCAATCAATTATATCAGCAAATTCTACCAAAAATCAACAGCAAACAAAAGCAGAGATTGACTACGGCACAGCGTACTTGGGTGAAATTTAGAGATGAAACTTGTGATTATTCAGCAGGACATTTTGAAGGCGGTACTTTGGCTCCTTCTGTCTACATTTCTTGCAAAGCAAAAGTTACACAACAGCGCGTTAAAGATTTGGAAGGTTATTTGGAACAAGCAAGTTTGTAAGCAAATCAACAGAATTAGTTATTAGATTACCGACTTCTTCTGTGAGATGTTGTATCTGTGACAAAAATCGGGTTTCTGACCTAAAATATAGCATCAAAGCCTATATCTGTCGTTCAAAAAACCCGTTTTTGTACGTTGCCGGTGCTGTAAAATAAAAAATCAATTTATCTTTTTAAACGGCAATAGTGTACAATCTAAAGTCTAAAAACTAAAAGCTAAAATCTCAAATCGCCATGTCCTTCGTTGGTTTGCACATTCACAGCGATTACAGCCTCCTAGATGGCGCTTCTCAGCTACAGCAGCTCGCCGAACGGGCGGTGGAATTGGGGATGCCCGCGATCGCCCTTACAGACCACGGAGTGATGTATGGTGCGATCGAACTCATCAAAGTTTGCCGAAATAAAAATATCAAGCCCATAATTGGCAACGAAATGTACGTCGTCAACGGCGACATCGAAGTCAAAGTTAGAGGTAGAAGAAAATACCATCAAGTTGTCTTAGCCAAAAATACCCAAGGCTATAAAAACCTCGTCAAACTCACCACAATTTCCCACTTAAAGGGAATGCCAGAACGAGGTATTTTTGCCCGCCCCTGCATCAACAAAGACCTACTAAAACAATACTCCGAAGGTTTAATTGTTACCAGCGCTTGTTTGGGTGGCGAAGTTCCCCAAATGATTCTGCAAAACAAGCTAGATGAAGCCCGCGAAGTTGCCAAATGGTATAAAGAAGTATTTGGGGATGACTACTATATAGAAATTCAAGACCACGGTTCCCAAGAAGACCGCATGGTGAATGTAGAAATAGTCCAAATTGCCCGCGAATTTAACATTAAAATAATTGCCACTAACGATTCTCACTATATTTCTTGCAACGACGTAGAAGCCCACGATGCTTTGCTTTGCATCAACACCAACAAACTGATTGAAGAAGACAAGCGGATGCGCTACAGCGGTACTGAATATCTTAAGTCCGCTGACGAGATGGCGCAACTGTTTCGAGACCATTTGGACGACGAAACCATCAAAGAGGCGATCGAAACTACCCTAGAAGTAGCAAACAAAGTATCAAGATACGAGCTAACAGGAGAAGCACGAATTCCCACAATTCCAATTCCCCCAGAACATACCGCCGATACCTATGTAGAAGAAATATCTTGGCTAGGACTATTAGAACGCCTCAAAAGCCGCACCAGAAACGAAATCCCCCCAGTCTACAAACAAAGACTAGAATATGAGCTAAAAATGATTCAGCAGATGGGTTTCTCTGAATATTTTTTAGTGGTTTGGGACTACATGAAATATGCTAGAGACAACAATATTCCCGTCGGGCCAGGACGTGGTTCTGCGGCAGGTTCTTTAGTTGCTTACGTCCTCAACATTACCAACATAGACCCCGTACACCACGGATTGCTGTTCGAGAGATTTCTCAATCCCGAACGTAAATCTATGCCAGATATCGATAGCGATTTTTGCATAGAAAGACGCGACGATATGATTAAATATGTCACGGAAAAATATGGTACAGACCGCGTAGCACAAATTATTACTTTCAACAGAATGACATCAAAAGCTGTCTTGAAAGATGTTGCCAGAGTTTTAGGTATTCCCTACAAAAAAGCCGACGAAATGGCAAAAATGATTCCCGTGTCGCGGGGGAAACCGGAAAAACTCAAAGTTATGATTTCCAATGGAACACCGGCACAGGAATTTAAAGACAACTACGAAAATACAATTTGTATCAATGCAGAAACTGGTACCGAAGTTCCAGTGCGTCAGTGGATTGACATGGCAATTCGCATTGAAGGAACTAACAAAACCTATGGCGTTCATGCCGCGGGTGTGGTGATTTCTTCCCAGCCATTGGATGAAATTGTACCATTGCAAAAGAATGACAATGGTGCCGTGATCACCCAATATTTCATGGAAGATTTGGAATTTTTGGGGTTGCTGAAGATGGATTTTCTGGGACTTAAAAATTTAACAACTCTCCAAAAAACAGTCGAGTATGTTAAGCAAACGCAAGATATAACTATCGATTCCGAAGCTTTACCTTCTGATATAGAACGCAGAGCTCAAGAGACATTTACTAGGAACAACAAGTTGCCCGGTGATGTAGCAAAAACTTATCAACTATTAGAAAAAGGAGATTTGGAAGGTATTTTTCAGCTAGAATCTTCTGGGATGCTGGATGTAGTAAAAAAAATTAAACCTTCCTGTCTGGATGATATTTCTTCTATTCTGGCGCTTTATCGTCCCGGCCCGCTGGATGCTGGTTTGATTCCACAATTCATCGATCGCAAACACGGTAGAGAAGTGGTTAAATATGACCATCCGCTGTTAGAACCAATTTTAAAAGAGACCTATGGAACGCTTTGTTTCCAAGAGCAAATTATGCGGATGGCTCAAGATTTGGCGGGCTATTCTTTAGGTCAAGCTGACTTGCTGCGTCGTGCAATGGGCAAGAAGAAGGCTGATGAAATGCAGAAGCAAAAGGAAACATTTATTGATGGGGCAACTAAGAATGGTGTCACTCAAAGAATTGCCGAAGAGTTGTTCGGGCAAATGCTACAATTCGCAGAATATTGTTTTAATAAATCCCATTCAATGGCCTATGCCTATATCACTTATCAAACTGCTTATTTAAAGGCCAATTTTCCTGTAGAATACATGGCTGCACTGCTGACTGCTAACAGAGGCGACCAGGAGAAGGTACAGAGATATATTGCTAATTGTCTCAAGCTGAAGATTGACGTTGAGCCACCTGATATTAATGGCTCTGAACTTACTTTTACGCCGCTTCCTATAGAGATGACAAAGGCCGAAAAACATAAAATTTTGTTTGGAATTTCGGCGGTTAAAAATGTGGGTGAGGGGGCTATTGAAAATATTTTGGAGGCACGCAAAGAAGGGGGTAATTTTAAGTCGCTGCCGGATTTGTGCGATCGCGTAAATCTACATTCTGTCAACCGCCGCGCCCTAGAAGCCTTGATTCAGTGTGGTGCTTTTGACAAAATCGATCCCAACCGCCAGCAATTGGTAAACGACCTCGAAGGGGTGATGAAATGGGCCCAAGACCGCAAGAAAGATCGAGAAAGTGGTCAAGGTAATCTGTTTGACTTGTTAGGTGGGAATAGCTTTGACAAGTCGGTGAATAAATTTGAGTCTGCACCAAAATCAAAGACTGTCAAAAATTTTGATACACAGGAAAAATTGCGTTTAGAAAAAGAATTGCTTGGTTTTTATGTATCAGAACATCCCCTGAAGTTTTTGCTGCAATCTAATCAAGATCCAGATGTTGTGACTCTGGCACAGTTAGCCGATAAAAAGGGTAAAGTATCGGTTATTGTCATGCTCAATGCTATCAAACTGGTAGTGACGAAAAAAGGCGACGCGATGGCAATTTTGCAATTAGAAGATTTGACACATCAAATCAAAGCTGTTGTGTTTCCCAAGGCTTACGAACAACTCAAACCTTACATTGTAGAAAATGCGATTTTGCTAATTGGTGGGAAAATAGAGAAAGATGGCGAGGAAATTCAGATAATTGTAGATACTGCAAAGCCTGTAGAAAAACCAGAGGTTACAGAGGAAATTGAGGTAGCCCAACCGGAAATACAAAATTCTTGGGCGGCGCCATCCCAAACACAAAATTCTTGGGCGGCGCAACCGGAAAGACAAAATTATTTGGCGGCGGAACCTGTCAACTTTGCCCGATCGACAAAACCAGTGCAAGTTCTAGAAATGGTCATTGTCAAGCTTACACCGCCGCAGGTGCAAGATACGAAAAATCTCAATTCCCTCAAAGCTATTTTGCAAGAACTTTCCAATCGTGGAGAGGATGCTAGCGTTTCTGTCGGGGGAATCGTTGTCGGTGAATATTCCTGTCAACCGCTTCGCATCAACCGTCAGTTGTGGGTACAAGATGGCGAGGGCGCTGTTAGCCGTCTCAAGTCGGCGGGATTTGATGCTTGGGTTTTCCCTCTCGACAGTCGCGGGGATGCTGCAATATTTCGAGAAGTGCGATCGCAACTTAACATACATTCTTGGGCCAGTCGTTTACTTGACGCAGATGTCGATCGCATTTCCCAGTATCTCAACTATCTCGCCCAACTAAACAAACGCCCGCCAAACTAAGCCGACGTGCATCTAATTTTCAAAATCATCTTTCTTTTAATCTCTTGTGGGGTGGGCTTCGACGCCGCCCCAAAAATTAAATTCCAATACCACAACAGCTTAACTACCGCTATTCTCCCGCGTCTACAACACAATCTTGATCCTCACCACTATTTTGTGAAGATTCTTTAGCCTTAATCACCGCTTCCCGAAAACCTAAAACTACTAAAATATTGGCAAGTGTCAAAAATAGTTCCGCAGAACCGTGCAGCCAATCGACATTTGCTAGAGACTCATTGTAGACAACTTTTGCGTAAATTGCGGCAGGAATAGTCACAGCCACAAAAACCAAAGTGCCGTAAAATCCCATCAAAGCTAAACGGGGTGTTTTTCCAGATTTAGTCAAAAACCAGAGAAATCCCAAGTAGGGAAATAGGGATAGCACAAATAAACTTTCTTTGGAAATCATTAGTAATTGGTGAGCGACCAGATATCATGATAAATTAAAAAAACAAAAATTAATGTGAATAATTTTTAAGCTTTTACTTTGAATTTTTTATGTCTAATTTGACAAATTAACCCATTTTTATCGAACCGCTAGAGACTCACCCAAGTCCATAGCTTTTAACTTCCTCCGCAGCAGGTCGCTAGTCTTAAAAAAACCTAACCCACGCGGAGACACAACCCGTAACTTTTCCTCTAACACCGTTGTTAGCATAACACATTTTCAACTGCTCCAGTCTGTCAATTATTCCTCTACCCAGCTATCAGAAACTGAGACATTTCCAAAGTTATCTGTCTGCTGGGAGGCATCAAGCAAGGCTCGCTCAAAACCTCTAAATCTAAGCCGGGTTTTCTATCTGCTGCGATAATTTCCTTGAGCTTAGCATCAAAATCAAAACGCGGACCACAATCCCAAACTTTGAGTTCCAAGCGTCCGTTCAATACCGTAATTTTCAGTTGAATAGGAGTTTCTACTGGCAGATTTGTGTGAGCGTGGCGAACAGCATTAGTGAAACCTTCCGCTAAAGCTAACTGAAACTGGAACCAAACCTCATTGGAAATCGATAAATCTTGCAACTGCTCAAACCAGTCCAAAACTTTAGTTAAAGAATTCATATCCGTGTTAACTTGCAAGCTGATCTGTTTAACAGAACTTTCATTCAGTTCTTCTTCCTGCTCAATGTCATCTTGCCAATCCCACTTATTTTTTAACAAATTCATTAACCCATCTAAAGGGGTAGCCTTTTTTGTTTGTTTGGAGCAATTGCGACCTTCTACTTTGTAAATTTTGCTCACAGACAAACAATTTCGACCATCGGGAGTCCGGGTGTAACTCAGCGCGTCTGCAATCTGCCACATGAGTTTGATCCCTCTGCCGCCTTCTGCTAGTTCGTCTATGCTGTTCAACATTTGTTTTCCCTGTCTAAAAGTATTAGTTGTTACCACATTTAACACCCGCCGAGCAAAGCTGTAGTCTTTTATACGTGCTTACTCAGTATTATTTTGGCGATCGCACCACAATCTTATCTTTTTTATAGAAGGCATCGCATCAGCAATATGTCTTAAGAGTCTAAGCCAATTGGCTTATTTATCGATCGCCTGTACGGAGAACGATCGCCCTCCGCAGCAAAATCCAACTACATCGGGTACAAATTACCGAGCCACTGCCGGAGCCAGCCATTTACCCCAGCAGTCAAAAGCTCGAAAATACAAGGCATTCAGCGCCTGCAAACGGCGACTCGCCCATCGCCTGCAAAACTGCTTTGAGGTGTTTGCTCTCATCCTAAAGGTGTAAGTAATATCCGCAAATGCGATCGCCGACAAATCTTACACCGTCGAGGCGTATCAATGCACTAGACTAGGACTTGCGCCAACAACCCGGTTTCTGCTAAAAATATTGGGTTTGACAGCGAAGAATTAACAAGAAAACCAGGTTTTTAGCCCCTGCGTAAGTCCAGTCTGTTATGTTCGAGGGAGAGAAGGGGAGAAGGGGAGAAGGAGAGAGGGGGAGGATGTCAAAAGTACGGAATAAGTAATTGAAATATACAATTTAAATGCGCAACACCTTATGACCAAAATTAAACTGACAATTCTGGCCGCAGCGATACTGCTACTCCCATTTTGCGCAGCAGTTCCCTTACCAGCCCAAAATATGTCTCTACTCAGGCGGCTGATAGCAACAAGAGAATGTCCCGGATGCGACTTATTTGGGGCTTCCTTGAGCGGTGCAGATTTGTTTGGGGCTTCGTTGAGCCGCGCCACTCTCAGCAGGGCCGACTTAGTTGATGCCGACTTGACGGCGGCGGATTTAATGGAAGCTAATTTAAACAACGCCAACATGAAAAATGCCTTTTTGGCCTACGCCGACCTCAGCAAAGCCGACATGAGCAGGGCCGACATCAGGGGAGCCAACTTAGAAAATGCCAACCTCAGCGAGAGTTCTCTGATCGACGCATCCCTTCAGTTGGCTAACTTAAAATGTAGTAATTTGAGAGCAGCGAAACTAAGTCGAACAGACCTGAGAAATGCCGATTTTACTGGTGCAAATCTCATCGGTGCAGATATCAAAGAAGCTGATTTAAGCGGTGCAAATTTCAGCGGTGCAGACCTCAGAGGGGCAGATTTGAGCGATGCGAGATTGAACAAAGCTAATCTTACAGATGCTAATTTATGCGGCGCCCGGATGCCGAACCGCAAAATATCTCGGCGAGGTTGTGAAGTTAACAAACAACAACCGATTAGCTCGAACAATTACTGCAATTATTGCCGTCCCATCAAGGACTGGTGGCTGA
Source organism: Microcoleus sp. A6-C6 (assembly GCF_036705955.1). Classification (NCBI taxonomy): domain Bacteria; kingdom Bacillati; phylum Cyanobacteriota; class Cyanophyceae; order Oscillatoriales; family Microcoleaceae; genus Microcoleus; species Microcoleus sp. A6-C6. The sequence goes on from NZ_JAUBVR010000009.1 coordinate 40,960, forward strand.
ATGTTTTAAGGTTCAATTAAGCGGTACGATCGCGATAACTTCCTTTTTGCTTCTGGGCGATCACTAGCGAACCCAGAAACCGGGTTTCTTCGCAGATTTCTCGTTACCCAAACCAAAACTCGTGGAAACCCGGTTTCTCGCCCCCATGCGTCATTAACTACTACAAACTCAACTCAGAAGCCCGGTTTCTTGCTATACAACTGCTTTTCTCTACTTGGAAGTACCTAGAAATTTGCTCACTACCCGCAGATATTCTACACCGCCGATTTGTGCCGAATTATTGTGTCCTCCATCAGGAACCATGTAAAGCTGTTTGGGCTCTGGTGCTGCATCAAACAGTTTTTTGCTCATTTGGGCTGGAACTACACTGTCAGCAGTCCCGTGAATAAATAGCACGGGCATTTGTAGCCGATCGACCTTTGATAGAGAATCAAACCGCTGCGTCAGCAAATAATTTATCGGAAACACCCTAAATAGCGGTTTTTGGAAATCCACCATTGCCAGTACCGAAGTAAAAGAACCCTCCACAATTAACCCCGCGGCCTCCGGGTGGCGCACTGCCAGATCGATCGCAATTGCCCCTCCCAAAGAATGACCATAGATATAAATTTGATTTGGGTGAATCCCGCGCTGTTTCACCAAATAATCCCAAGCCTGTTCAACATCCTCATAAACCCTAGATTCACTGGGAAAATCGCCCTGGCTTTTTCCGTAACCGCGATAATCGATCAGAAACACCGACAAACCTAAGCGATGAAATCTATTAGCGTGTTCGACATTTGCTCCCACATTTGAACCATTACCGTGCAGGTACAAAACTACCCGCCCTAACTTCTCCTTGTTAAGTGGAGAAACCGGAATTGCCTCTTTTGATTCTCCCAAACTCAAAGGAACCGAAACTGCTTCTCTGACTTCGCCCCGAAATTTGCCGGGTTTTTCCGAGGCAGGAATCCACCACCCGTGCACACTTTCCACCGCCCCTGTTTTAGCTGGAATTGGCAGCCAAACATCTTGATATTTCAACTGAAAATCATCTGGCGTAGTTGCGATCGCCCGCGCCGGAAAAAAGATAAACTTACCTTGCGCTGCCAATAGAAATAGACAAGCACCAGAATAAGCGATCGCCAAAACCATCCCAAAAGTTATTAGCGGTTTAGACAAAAGAAATACCAAAAACTTGTTCATAGAAAATAGGCACGGGGGGAAATTAGATATCGCTTAAAAGCTAACGGTCGTAAATGATTAATTTAGACCATTAGCCAAGATCTATTACTAACTTCCGTCGCCCCGTTCCGCCGACTTTCAAAAATTAATCCAATTTCGGGCGATGCAAGTGCCAATTGGTAGACTGTTCGTAAGCATGAGCCACTTGAAACAACCGAGATTCTTGCAAAACATTACCAATCAGTTGTATGCCCACTGGCAGTCCTTGATCATCAAATCCGCAGGGCAAACTCAAAGCTGGCAAACCAGCAAGATTCACCGGAATAGTCATCAAATCTGACAAATACATACTCAGGGGGTCGTTAAATTTTTCGCCTGCCTTAAAAGCCGTAGTCGGAGCAGTGGGACAGACCAAAACATCAACTTGAGAAAAAGCCTTTTCAAAGTCTTCTTTAATCAAAGTCCGAACTTTTTGAGCTTTGAGATAATAGGCGTCGTAATATCCAGCCGACAACACATAAGTGCCGATCGCAATCCGGCGTTTAACTTCCGCACCGAACCCTTGAGAGCGAGTTTTGGCATACATATCCAACAGATTATCGGGATCGGGCGATCGGAAACCATACTTGACTCCATCATATCTCGCCAAATTCGCCGAAGCTTCCGAGGGAGCAATAATGTAGTAAGTGGGCAAACCGTAGCGGAACCGGGGACAAGAAATGACTTGAATTTCTGCTCCCAATTGTTGAAATTGTTCGATCGCCTTAGTCACAGCATCTTTAACACCAGAGTCCAACCCGACGCCAAAAGTTTCTTTAATTACACCAATTCTAATCTGACCCTTCGGTCGCAAACTGGGTCTCAAAGCTTGAGCGTAGTCAGGAATTGGGACATTCAGACTCGTGGAATCTCTCGGATCATAACCCGCGACGGCCCCCAACAAAATCGCCGCATCCTCAACAGTCCGGCCAAAGGGCCCGATTTGATCGAGAGAAGAAGCATAGGCCACCAGACCGTAGCGAGAAACCAACCCATAGGTCGGTTTCATCCCCACCAAGCCACAAAAAGCAGCAGGTTGGCGGATCGAACCCCCAGTATCCGAACCCAAGCTCACGACGCATTCTCCGCCAGCTACCGCCGCGGCAGAACCGCCAGAAGATCCTCCGGGCACGCGCTCCAAGTCCCAAGGATTGGCGGTAACTTGGTACGCAGAAGTTTCCGTCGAGCTCCCCATTGCAAACTCGTCCATATTCGCCTTGCCCAGAATCACGGCACCGGCTGCTTTGAGTTTGGAGACGACGGTTGCATCGTAGGGAGGCACAAAATTTTCTAAAATCCGAGATCCACAGGTTGTGGGAATGCCCTCGGTGCACATATTGTCCTTAACGGCGATCGGGATACCGGCCAACAGCCCAATTTCCTCGCCTGCTGCAATTTGGGCATCCACTTTGTGGGCCTGCGCCAATGCGCTATCTGCTGTCACGCACAGAAAGCTTTTCAATTTCGGCTCTAGCTGGGTAATTCGGTCTAATGTTTCTTGAGTAATTTCCACAGCAGAGCGTTCTTTCTTGACCAGTTGTCGGTGCAACTCGCGGATGGATGCCATGCTCGTACCTTTATCAATTCTACTTTCAGCCACTTAGCCAATATAGCTGGCAATTGCACCCACTTACAGCCCTTCTTGATCTGCGTCTATCTGCGTGCATCTGCGGTAAAAAAAAGCTAAGTATTTGCCCCAACGATCCCCAAGAACACAATTTCATCCGGAATTATCCCCAAAACCAAAGATATATGGTAAGAAGTTCCCGATGCCCCGTTGGAAGAATGCCACCTAAAGCTCACCTAGAATCTCACCTGACGGCAGAGGAACTCAAACTTCGCTACCGGCAGGCACAAAACACCACAGAGTCGCGCCGCTGGCACTTGCTACTCTTAGTTTCTCGAAATTGGACTATCAAACAATCAGCCCAAGTCGTAGGTATCAACTACGACTACGCCAAAGAAATTGTCCAGCGCTACAACCGAGAAGGGCCTAACTCTGTGAGAAACCGCAGCGGAGACCGCCAGCCCCCTCCTGCAAAATCCTTGCTGAGTCCAGAACAGCAAGAAGAACTGCGACAAGCGCTGCAAGGCTCTGCCCCCGATGGCGGAGACTGGACAGGCCCCAAAGTAGCTCTCTGGATTGCCGAAAAGACTGGTAGCGCTCATGTCTGGCCCCAACGTGGCTGGGATTACCTCAAGCGGTTGGGTGTTGACTGGCGGCGGCGACGCAGAAAGTAGATAGTTCGCAATATTTTAGAGGGAGTCGATCGCACTCCTCGCGATCGACCCCCTTTATTTTGGCAGAAGTCATTGGGCATTAGTCATTGGGCATTGGCCAAACAGGGCATTGGGCGAAGCGAAGCGGAGGGATTGGCCAAACAGGGCATTGGCCAAACAGGGCATTGGCCAAACAGGGCATTGGGCATTCGTCAAAATAACAGGTGCGTCACTCGATCGATTGTCGCTCTTTGTTGAGAATTTTCGATGTATCCGCACCCTACGGCTCAAATCCCAAATCCCAAATCCCAAATCCCAAATCTTAAATCGAGAATCTCAAATCTTAAATGGTTTGACTCTTGTAACAATAGCTGCTTAGATTGAATTTGGTTGTGTTGAGGATGTCGAATATATGCGAGGAATCGGGCGTTTTTTGTCGATCGCAAACAAGATGGCGGCAGTAGCAGCCAGCATCGGACTGGTTCAAGTGTTAACCATCGCCAGTTCATTCTCCCAATCTAACCCGCGTTCCCTAGACGAACTCTACAAAACTCGCGATCGACTTGTCACCCAATTAGAACAACCCGCCTCACCCTCCCCAGAACCAACGCTTCTCTCCCGGCTAGTTCCCATCACCGCCAATCCTCAAGCACAACTGATACAGCAGTTGCAAGCGGTGGAAGTCCAAATATTAGTAGAACAGAGAGCTAACGACAACTTACAGCAAGCAGTCCGTTTAGCCAACCAAGCCGTAGAAACGGGACGAAAGGAAAATCAGTCGATCGCATCTTCGCAACAAACTCAATTTTTGTGGTACCAGGCCCTCAACAACTTACACGAAGTTCCGCAAAATTCATTTTTAGCTCCCCTCACAGCCTCAAAAACTCAAGAATACCGGGAAAATTTCACCGCAGCCACCTCTCAAGTGCAGCAAGCAAAATCAGATTTTTTGGCCGAGTTGGCTCGCGAAAGCGGTTTATCTAGGCAAGCGTCGATCGGCATTTGCCACCTTTCTAGAGAATGCGTCAACCTGCGGGGCGATGTGCCACCTGCCAGCCCGGCCAGCTTAATAAAAGTGCCGATTGCTGTCGCCCTGATGCAAAAACTCGAACAAGAAAAAATTAGTCTGAACCATGAAGTATTCGTCGAGCGAGGCAATTTCACCGAAGACTCATCGACAAAGATTGTGTCCAATCGCAATTACCCGGTACAGCTACTGTTAGAAGAAATGATCGATCGCAGCAGCAACATCGCCACCAATCAACTGATCGATTATTTAGGTTCCGATTACATCAATCAATTCTTAGAAAATCGCGGCTATCAAGTCACCCGCGTCAACTTCAAATTGATGGGGGAAAAAACTATGCCCTCCAACCCCGGTTCCGGGCCCAACCGCTTGACTGCTAACGAACTCACCGAAATGATGGTGCAAATTTACAACGGCGAAACACCGGGTGCTAAACTGTTAGTAGAAACTCTCAACCAGCAGTACGATCGCGCTCTGGGATTTGCCGCCTTGAAAGGAACTAGGGCTCAGTGGTTGGGCGAAAAAACTGGCGAAAATTCCCTGGTGCTCGGCACAACATTAGCAATGAACATTGACGGCGAATCCTACGTGATGACTGTGATAGACAGCCGCACAAGTGGCGATCTACAAATCCGCCAGTCTATTGCTAAAATTGCCGATTATATCAGTAAGAATCCCAGCTTTTAAGAACTCCGGGGCTAGGTTCACCAAAATACGAATCTGGTTTAAGCATCAATCCTGGACAGGTTAGAAGCCCATCCCACAAATCCTGCTTTTGATTGCTATAGCAACCGCCAAGATGATTAGGAAGTTCTACATTTTAATTGTTATATCTCAAAAAACAATCAAAGTATTGTGGAATGGGCTTCGAGCCGCGTTCCGAATCGGCAATTTAAAAGAGCAACAGCCGATCGAGAAGTTCCTTCTTCCCTCTTCCTTCTTCCCTCTTCCTTCTTCCTTCTCTTAAACAATGCCGCATCAAAAACTTAGCGTTTCCGTCAAAGGCGAAGGATTTCCGATTCTCTGCTTGCATGGCCATCCCGGTTCCGGCGATTGTATGTCTGTCTTTACAGAACACTTATCACAACGGTTTCGGACGATCGCCCCAGACTTGCGTGGCTATGGCAACAGCCGCACCTCAAATCCCTTTGAAATGACCGACCACTTGCTTGATTTAGAAGCACTTTTAGACCGATTGGGAGTCGATCGCACTTTAGTCATCGGCTGGTCTTTGGGAGGGATTTTAGCCCTGGAATTAGCCATGAAATATCCCCAGCGAGTCACCGGTTTGATTATCTTGGCATCCGCCGCCAAACCGCGCGGAAGTCACCCGCCCATCTCTTGGCAAGATAATCTTTACACCGGTTTAGCCGGAATTATCAACTGGGCGATACCCGGTTGGCAGTGGAATATTGATACTTTTGGCAGGCGATCGCTCTTTCGCTACTTGATACAGCAGCATACAGCGACCCCTTACCGCTACTTAGCACGGGCAGCTACTCCCGCCTACCTCCAGACTTCCAGCAGCGCTACAAAGGCGTTAAATACCGCTCTCAGGGCCGGATACGATCGGTTGCTGCACCTCGGCGATATTCAATGTCCGTGCTTGGTGATGGCCGGAGAGGGCGATCGACATATCACCTCAGCATCCAGTTTAGAGACAGCCCGCCACCTTAAAAACAGTCAATGGCAGTGCTATCCAAATACAGCCCACTTGTTTCCTTGGGAAATTCCCGATCGGGTAATCGCAGATATCGATCGTTGGATTGAGAATTTCCCCCAAGCCGCTAGCAATTGAGAGAGCCACATTGTGAGGAACCAAACATTTTAGATCCAAGTTGAATCTCCAGATTTACGATCTGTCAAGTAAATCTAAAATCTAAAATCTAAAATCCACTATCCGCTCTAAACAAGCAAAAGCCCTCCCTCACCAAACTTTCCCAAATCATCTGCAACAGTCAAACTAATAGGTTTGCAGCGATGAAGCGAAACACTAATACCTTCTGCACCTTCATTTTCTATGTCTTCTACATATCCTGCTTTTTCACCTTCCGCCTCTTGAGCAGTCAAGAAGGGGCCAAAATAGTAAATGCACTGCGGCGCTGAAGTTTTAACTTCAACCCACCAAGCCAATCCGAAAAAGTTGAGTAAGCTAATCAAAAGTTCTTTCATGTGATTTTGCAATGTATTTTACGGTTTTTTCCAGAGTGCTGCGGGCAAGGCCTAGGCCTTCGTTATTTACACTTTGTTATACTGTGTTGCATTCTTTTTTTCAATCACCAAAGATGCAAGTTTGGGGGCCAGAAGCCCCCGGCTTTAGGATGTGGGGCTAATCACCGTTACGATCCGTGGACGTGAAACTTTTTGGGCCCGCGCTGGCGGTAAATTTCGTATAAAGCCATTCCCGTTGCTACCGAGACATTCAGGCTAGGAGTCTTTCCCCTTAAAGGAATTGAAACTAATCCATCACATCCGCGCTGTATCAAAAGGCTCAAACCGTCAGCTTCACCGCCCACAACTAAAACAGTGGGCCCGGAGAAGTTGATTGTCTCTACTGAATCACCTACGCCTGCGGCAGTGCCATAAATCCAGAATCCAGCCTCTTTCAATTCTTCCAATGCCCGGTTAAGATTGACAACTCTTGCTACTGGGAGGTTTTCCAACGCGCCGGCTGCCACTTTTCTGACTGCCGAGGTAATCCCAACGGCCCGCCGCTGCGGAATCACCATGCCCTGAGCTCCCAATGCTTCTGCGGTGCGAACAATCGCCCCTAGATTGTGGGGGTCGTTGAGTCCTTCTGCTACCACAATTACGGGATCTGCGCAAGCAGCCTTAGCCTGTGCGATCAGTTCGCTCAAATCCAGGTATTCGTAAGCTGATACTTGGGCGGCTACGCCTTGGTGGTTTGCCTTGCGCGTGATGTAGTCGAGGCGCAAATCGTCAACTTCATCGATGATGCTGCCGTTGGCTTTGGCTTCGGTGAGTAAGCTGTGAAAGCGGGGATCGTAGCGAAGGTGGGGGACAACCCAAATTCGGTTCAGCACTTGGTCGCTTTCTAAAGCTGCTTGCACCGCATGGCGGCCATAAATCATGTCGTCTGTGTCTGCGTCTGGTTGCACGACGGTATTTGAGGCAGTGTCAACCGGGCGAGTGTCTCTGTCTTTGTCTCTGTCTCGGAAATGATTGCCCCGGAATTCTGGCGGGCTACTGTCTCTGTTTTTGTCTCTGTCTTTGTAAAAATTGCCCCGGGATTCCTGCGGGCTGCTGTCTCTGTTTCTGTCTCGGAAATTGTTGCGGGCTGGCTGTGGGCTGCCGTCTCTGTCTCTGTCTCGGAAATTGTTGCGGGCTGGCTGTGGGCTGCTGTATCCGTCTCCGTCTCTGTCTTTGAAGTTATTTCTGCGGATGGACGGTTGGCTGTCGGAATCGACTCTCCGTTTGAAAATTGCTCGCACGGGCATTTCTCGGGATTGGGGGGAAAAGCTCGATCGCTTTTGAGGCGCGTCTACTTCGCGAGTGTCGGGACGGGGCTTGCGTTCAAAGCGGGGAAAGGACGGTTTTGAGTCCTGACGGCGGCCTTCGCTGCGGAATGGTTTGCTGTCGGAATTCGATCGCGAGGAGTTGGGTTTGGTAAATTTTCTCATTGGTTTCTTTTCGTCAAAACGTTTTGGCTGAAAGCTAATCGATTCTTGATTCTTGATTCTTGGTTGAGGGAGCAATCTTGGGGCTTAGAAAATTGAGCTTTTCGATTGAGGGAGCAAGGATTTTGCTGTGCTAAACTTGCTAATGATTGACTGATAAATCCTGTTTTCCTTCGCGATCTTTTTGCTGTTTTAGGTTAGCCACCGTGCAATAATTATTGATTAATCCGTGGGTTTTCCCAACTCTTAACTACTAAATACTTTCAGTCTCAAGTTGTAAAAGCGCCAGAACTTCGGTTAATCTTTCGGGATCGGTGAGGTACAAATATCCGATCAAAGTTTCTAAGCTGCTGGCTTGTTGGTAGATATCTGGATCTGCTCGCTTAGAACGACCCGATACGGCATTGCGGCCGCGCTTGACAATTGCTAATTCTGTACTGTTCAAGTAAGGAGAGATCGATCGCAAGTGACGCGCTTGAGTTTCGGCTCGTACTTGCCCCACCACCAATTCGTGATAAGCTTGCAATCTTCTGGGTGGCATTAAATACGAACTCCGAATGTAGAGTTCGTAAACTGCATCCCCCAAATATGCCCAGGCTGCGGGCGAAATCCTTTCTATTTCTGCTGGTGTAACCCTCGCAGGATGCACTCGATTTAAACTGATATCACTTAGACTCAGTTTTGGTTCGTCATCTGCGATCGGCAACATACTTTTTTAAATAAAACTTCGGCACAGCTTGGCTTTTCTAGACTTACTTATTTCGTCTTCTGCCACTTCATAAATTATAGCTTTCACACGAGTGTTCGCTGTGAGAGCTCGAAGCGGGATCTATCCACAAGCGAGCGGGACGCTCGCACTCCGAAAAAACGCTTTTTACACTCATCTGGATGCTGACCTTCTTATAACATTTTTCCGTGTGTTTACAACATATATTTTACTGCCACTCCACATCCCTCAAAGCATCGGGGGAAATCGCAGCAAAACCTGTCGCAGATTCTGGGAAAATGGTTATTTTTTTTAGCGGCAAAACAAAAATTTGCTATCCAGCGTTGATAACCGGATAGCGAATTAAATCCACTTTGCTACTCAAGCATCCTTGACGTTGATTACCGCCTCATCAACCGAAGGCTGCAAAGACAAAAATTTCTCTAAGCGAACCAGTTTAACAGTCTGAGTTACGCGGGCATTTGAGACAATTTGCAATGTCCCTTCCAAGGTTTGGGCTTTCTTGACAAGTTGCACAAGTGCGCCCAAACCGGAACTATCCACAAAGTCTATCTTAGACAAGTCCAAAATTATGTGTTTTGGGCCCTCGTCAATACATTTACTTAGTACCTTCCGAAAAGTGGCCTCAGAAAAAGCGTCCAGCAGGCCAGTCAGGCGAAATAACTGATAGTTATTCCTGACTTCGCGAGTGCCTCTGAGGCTAACGGTCAGGGTCAATGACTCAGAAATGACACCCTCCTAGCTAGATATGGCTTAAAGTCGAGGCTTCATTATAGGAGTTTTTTGGTTTTTTGTCTACTGTTTTTTGGTCAGCAGTCAGTTGTCAGTTGTCAGTTGTCGGTAGCCAGTTGTCGGTAGCCAGTTGTCGGTAGCCATCTGCACCAATAGCCTCTGTTAACTACGGCTAAATTTTCGACACTTCGGCAAGCGGGCCAACTACCAACTACCAACTACCAACTGCCCACTGCCCACTGGCTAAGCTGGTACTTTCTGATTTTCTCGCATTGACTGGACGAATCGATCGAACAAATAGTCAGCGTCGTGGGGGCCGGGACTGGCTTCCGGGTGGTACTGGACTGAGAACATGGGCAGGGTTTTGTGCTTTAATCCGGCTACGGTGCGATCGTTCAAATTGAGGTGAGTAATTTCTACTTCCGGGACTAGGGAATCTGGGTCGATCGCAAAACCGTGATTTTGGCTAGTAATTTCTATTTGCTCAGTCAAACCCGCCGGATGATTCAATCCCCGGTGCCCAAACTTCAGTTTAAAAGTTTCCGCACCCAAGGAAAGACCCAGAATCTGGTGTCCCATACAGATACCGAACACAGGTTTGTCAGACTTCAACAAAGCTTTCGCAGTCGCGATCCCTTCCGTTACCGCCGAAGGATCTCCAGGCCCGTTGGACAGAAAAATGCCATCCGGGTTGTATTTGAGAATTGCCTCGGCTGACGTGTTGGCGGGTACAACAATTACCCGACAGCCGTAACTGGCCAAACGCCGCAGAATATTGCGCTTAATCCCAAAATCTAGCGCTACCACCGTCCACATTTCGCCGTTAGCAGGCTTGACTGTCGGACTGAACTCCCACACCGCATCTGTGGCTTCCGACCACTCGTAAACCTCGCGGGTGGTCACTTCTCGCACCAGATTCAGCCCGTCCATGTTGGGGGCATTTTGCACTTGCTCCAAAAGCTCCGCCTGGTCGAGAATTACGGTCGAAATGCCGCCGTTAATCGCTCCCACGGTGCGAATTTTGCGCGTCAGGGCGCGGGTGTCGATGCCGTAAATGCCGGGGATGTCGTACTGTTTTAGGTAGTCTTGCAGGGATTGTGAACAGCGCCAGTTACTGGGGCGACTACAGACGTTACGGGCGATCGCACCTCGAATTTGCGGCCGCGAAGATTCTTCATCTTCAAGATTTACCCCGGTATTACCCAATTCTGGATAAGTAAAAGTAACAATTTGACCGCAATAGCTCGGATCGGTCAAAACTTCTTGGTAGCCCGTCATTCCGGTGTTGAATACGACCTCGCCGACGACGGTGGCGTCAGCGCCAAAAGACCAGCCGCGGTAAGCAGTACCGTCAGCCAGGACTAGGAGAGCGGGTTGTGCAGTTGAAAGTGACATGGCATCCTTAATTACAGTCGTTTGGTTTAATTCTTACCACTGCCTGGGATTTGATGCTAGCCGGTAATATACAGATATTATTTTGATTTGTGCCAGCCGAGGGTAAAAAGTGCTGGTGACGGATTTCTGGACTATCTATACCAAAAGGCAGTTGTCGTTGTTACGATCGACCTAAACCCTTTTATCAAATTATGGCCTGCAAATCTCCCTTACCTTTACCCTCCAACTCAATCAAGCCTCTGCTGAACGCTCAAAACCTGCGGAAACCTATACTGGCTTTAACCGCGGTTATTTCTCTGAGCAGTTCAATTTTAGTTTACACCGCAGTCAACTCGTCGCGAGCGGCAGCTCAAGAAAGTGAGGGATGCTTCATGCGGAACTCCAGCGGCCAAACTGTCAGCTTGAGCAGATCAGTCTGCGGTTTTCTCCCTCAAGAATTAACTCCCGCTGCTTCGCCTGATGCCAAGTCGGGAGTGTTTCTGGTCAAAATTAAACGCCGAGAAGCTAATATCCCAGTCATAGAAGTCACGTTTAACGGCAAACAAAAGTTCGATATGATGGTGGATTCTGGAGCCAGCGGTACAGTAATTACACCAGCAATGGCTAAAGCCTTGGGCGTTGTTCCCCAGGGATCAGTGCAAGCAAAAACTCCTAACGGAGAGGCTACTTTTCCCCTCGGTCGCCTGACTTCTGTTGAAGCTGGAGGTCTGGCAATTAAAAATGTAGTTGTTGCTATCTCGCCAGCCCTAGATATCGGACTTTTGGGTCACGACTTTTTTGGCAATAAAGATGTGACTATTAAGCAAGATGTCATTGAATTTCGATCGCGATCATAAAGAGAAGTTCGGCAGCGGATGCAATTCAGTTGACAGTTGACAGTTGACAGTTGACTGTCAACTGAATGAACGAACCTTTTTACTCACCGCAAAAACTCAACCAACTGCTGCAATTTCAACCAAGATTCGCCACTCGATAAAATGTCCTTAGCGAGAGAAACTCCTGCCGCGTGGGAACCAATAGGAATTGCACCTCCCACTTGAAAAGCCAAAGACGCATTCAAAGCTACAACATCCATTTGTGCTGCTGTACCTTTGCCTTGCAAAACATTCCGCAAAATCTCGGCGTTTTCCTCAACATTTCCACCTTTCAATGAGCCGATCGCACTTGGCGTCAATCCTACCTGTTCCGGGTGCAAAGTAGTCAGTTCAACTTCGCCGCCTGACAAAACCGCCAAATCAGTCACATCACCCAAGCCCGCCTCATCCAACTTTTCTCGGCCGTGGACGACTATCGCCAAGTCAGTCCCCAACTCGCCCAAAGCTTGGGCAATAGTTGATACCAGACTAGGATCGAACACTCCGATTATCTGCCCTGTAGGGCGCAGAGGATTGACGAGCGGCCCTAAAAGGTTAAAAACAGTCCGTACCTTCAAAGTGCGCCGGAGCGACGCTACAGCCTTAAGTGCGGGATGCCAACCGGGAGCAAATAAAAAGGTGATGCCTACTTCGTCTACAGCGGCTTTTACCTTCGCAGGATCGGCGTTGAGGTTGACTCCGAGTGCTTCGAGCACGTCAGCAGAACCGACTTTGCTGGATGCCGATCGATTTCCGTGTTTTCCGACTCTAACTTTGCCTGCCGCGGCAACAAAAGCTACAGCGGTGGAAATGTTAAACGTGGACGCACCATCGCCGCCGGTGCCACAAGTATCAATTAATTTGAGATGGGAAATGGGAGATTGGCGATCGAAAACGCTCTGGGACTCACCTGTCAGCGACTGAGAGTGCAATACCTGAGCCATTCCTGCTAATTCTTGGGCAGAGATGCCTTTGGCTTGGAGGCCTGCTAAAATCGCGCCGGAAAGCACCGGGGGTATGGCTTCTGCTAGCCATCCCTGCATTAAGTCGGCGGCTTGGGGGCGTGAGAGAGATTGTCTGTCTAATAGTTGTTGCAGCAGGGCTGGCCACAGAGGATTCTCCTCTGTCAGGGTTGAAGCTGCGGATGTATCTGGTGCAAGTACGGGAGAATAAGTCATTTATTAGTTTTAGTCGAATTTAGCCCGATCGAGCTTGGTGGCCAAACCGAGAATCGATCGGGATTTTACCAGAGTTGCTGGCGACATTTTACGCCCCGCACCCAGATTTCTGCACAAATGCCACCACCGCTACAGAATTTTTCCGCCCGAAGCTACCGAATATGAATTTTTTGATACAACAATTGCCCTCTTATTGTGGCAACTTTACAAATAGAAACCCCAGATGATACAACTGCTAGCAGTCCGCTGTATTATCTGTCCGCAAAAATAATTAATAGTAACTGCTTTTGATAAAAGCGTGACTTGCCGGTAATTCACAGCATCCTTCTGCTTAATTAACGGCTCAAATTTGACAGGTGGTAGACCAAAAATATTAAACTCAAACACAAGACCAGGGTATTGAAACGTGGGAAATCAAAAATTAGAAAATAAAGCGATAGAATGCCTGAATGTCGCGGAGGCACTACACCAAATGGAAGCAAAATATTACAGTATGTTTGAAAATGCTGTATCAGGCATTTTCCAAACAACCCAAGAGGGTCGCTACATCAGCGCTAACCCAGCTTTGGCTCGCATCTACGGATATAATTCCGCCGCAGAATTGATGGGCAGTCTGACTGATATCAGCGATCAGCTTTACGTCAATCCCGATCGGCGCGATCAGTTTATTTCTGCTTTGCAATCACAAGGCATCGTATCAGATTTTGAGTCGCAGATTTATCGCCGAGACGGCACAATAATTTGGATCGCTGAAAATGCGCGGGCTGTCTGCGATGCAGGGGGGAAATTGCTCTACTATGAAGGCTTTGTGGAAGATATCACCCAGCGCAAGAACGCAGAAGCTGGACTGCGCTCAAGTGAAGAACGCCTGCGCATGGTAATTGAAGGTGTTAAAGATTATGCTATATTCATGTTAGATACTAAGGGATATGTAGCGAGCTGGAATTCTGGAGCCAAAAGAATTTTGGGGTATGAAGCCAGCGCAATAGTCGGCAAAAAATCTGAGTGCTTTTATACGCCTGAAGATATTGCAATTGGCCAACCCCAAGAAAAATTAATCACAGCTAGGGAAACAGGTAGATATCAAAGTGAAGGGTGGCGCTTGGGCCAAGACGGCTCCCGATTTTGGGCGAAGATTATTGTTACTCCTTTGCGCAATGAAAGCGGAGAGTTGCAGGGCTTTTCTCAAGTAATGCAGGACATTACTCAGCAAAAGCGGGCTGGAGAAGAAAAAATGCAGTTGATTGCTTCTTTGCAAGCATCAGAAAGAAAGTTTCGCACTCTGTACGAATCGACTACAGATGCGGTAATGCTGCTCGATGAACAGGGTTTTTTGGATTGCAATCCGGCAACTTTAGAGTTATTTGGATGCAGCAATGAAGCGGAGTTTTGCGGTAAGCATCCTTCGGAATTTAGCCCGCTGTTGCAACCGGAGGGACAAGACTCTACGAGTCTGTCTCAAGAGCGAATTAATACGGCTATGGCAACAGGAAATTGCCGTTTTGATTGGCTGCACCGCCGTTTGGACGGTTCCCAGTTTCCGGCGGAAGTGCTGCTAACTTCTATGGATATCGGCGGCAAAATGGGCCTGCAAGCTGTGGTGCGCGATATCACTTATCGGGTGCAGGCCCAGGAGACTTTGAAGCAGGCTAACGAGGTGTTGGAATACCGGGTTAAAGAGCGGACAAGTCAGTTGGAAGCAGCTATTAAAAAGTTGCGTTTGTCGGAGGAAAAGTTTTCTAAGGCTTTTCGATCGAGTCCCGATCCGATGACTATTACTACTTTTGCTGAGGGTCGTTTTATTGAAGCTAATGATAGCTTTTTGTCGATAACTGGTTACAGTTTAGAAGAAATTACCGGCGATACAGTACCGGGATTAAATATTTGGGTAAGGTCTCAAGATCGACTTGATTTTAGGCAATTGCTAGAAGCACAGGGTGTTGTTCGCAACCAGGAATGCGAATTTCGGGTGAAGTCGGGATCGGTGGTGGTGTGTTTGGTGTCAGCCGAATTGATTAATTTGGAGGGGGAACTCTGTGTGCTGGTGGTGATGACGGATATTACCGATCGCAAACACGCAGAAGAAGCCCTACGGGAAAGCCAGCGGGCCTTATCCACGCTGATGAGCAATTTGCCGGGGATGGCCTACCGTTTTCGCAACGATGCCGATCGCAGTATGGAGTTTGTCAGCGAAGGTTGCTATCAAATATCCGGCTATTCTCCCGAAGAATTTATCGGTACCAGGCAAGTTTCTCTCTCGGAATTGACACACCCAGACGATCGCGAAATCTTCTGTAATGCCGTGGAAGTTGCCCTGAAAGAAAATCGACCCTATCAGTTAAATTACCGAATTACTGCTAAAAACGGCGAATTAAAATGGGTTTGGGAGCAAGGTTTGGGAGTGTTTTCCGACTCAGGACAATTGATCGCTTTGGAAGGGTTAATTACTGATATTTCCGACCAAAAACGCAGCGAAGAAGCTTTGCTGCGATCGCAAACAGAGTTAACCCAACAAAAACTTCAGCTTGAACATACTTTGCACGAATTGCAACAAACTCAAGCAATATTAATTCACACCGAGAAAATGTCTACCCTCGGTCAAATGGTAGCCGGTGTTGCTCACGAAATTAACAATCCTGTTAGCAGCGTCTGCGGCAATCTCGTCCACGTCGGCCACTATACGGAAGATTTGCTGAATTTACTCGATATGTACCAGCAACACTGCCCGCAGCCACCAGCATCAATTCAAGATAAAATTGAGGATATCGAGCTAGAGTTTCTGTTAGAAGATTTGCCGAAAGCGATGTCTTCGATGCAGATTGGAGCCGATCGCATTCGGGAAATTGTGCGATCGCTCAGAAATTTCTCTCGCAAAGACGATTCTCAAATGAGCAAGGTTAATCTACACGAAGGCATTGAAGGGACGCTACTAATCCTGCAAAGCCGGTTGAGGGCGCACGGCAACTATCCCGAAATTGCGGTGATTAAGGACTATGGAAATTTGCCTTTGGTTGAATGCTATTCGGGTAAAATCAATCAGGTGTTTATGAATTTGATCGGAAATGCGATCGATGCGATCGAGGAATACAACGCAGGACGATCCATTGCCGAAGCCAAAGCTAACCGCAGCAAAATTAAAATTAGGACAGAATACCAAAACTCCAAGGCTATAATTCGGATTTCTGATAACGGCCCCGGTATGCCAGAAGAAGTTTGCCAGCAGTTATTCGAGGCTTTTTTTACCACCAAACCCGCCGACAAAGGTACTGGTTTAGGCCTGTCAATTTCCTACAAAGTGCTCCAAGAACACGGCGGAATGCTGAGTTGCGTCTCTGCACCGGGCCACGGAGCCGAGTTTATCATGGAAATGCCGATCGAACAAATTAGTCATTAGTCATTAGTCATTAGTCATTAGTCATTGGTTATTAGTCATTAGTCATTAGTCATTGGTTATTAGTCATTACTTATTAGTCATTGGTTCTTACTAAAAATCACCAACTACCAACTACCAACTATCAACTGTCAACTACCAACTGTCAACTGTCAACTCTCAACTGTCAACTGACACCTATCCCAATAAATTCGAGCCACCTTATCCCCCGGATTTTCGCGCAAACAATCCGCAAAAAGTCCCCCAGCTTCCCCAAAGCTCTTCAAATTGTACAAAGACAAAGCCTCAGCAAACACTTCCAAAGTAGCCAACTTTTTCGCTTTAACCTCCGGCAAATCCGCATCAAAAACCTCATAAACAGTCACCCATTCAGACTTCCCCTTAACCTGAACCTTATCAATTACCCGAATTGCATAATCAGCAGGATTTGTCAAGCGATCGAAAGTCTGTTGAGTAATTAACAGCGACACCCCGTAATTCTTCGTCAAATTTTCAATCCGAGCAGCCAAATTAACCGCATCGCCAATCACAGTACCGTCCATCCGGCTGTTTCCGCCAACAGTACCCAGCATCAAAGAACCAGTATTAATTCCCACCCCAATCTGAACCGGCACATCGCCCGCAGAAGTGCGCTGTCGATTGTATTCAGCAAGAGTATGCAGCATCGCAATTCCCGCTTTCACCGCATCATCCGCACCCTCGCTAAACAAAGCCATAATTGCATCGCCAATATATTTATCAATAAACCCCTGATTTTCCACAATCAGCGGTTCCATATAACTTAAATATGAATTTATAAATTTAAAATTTTCTTGCGGTGTCATCTGTTCCGAAAGAGTAGTAAAATCGCGGATATCCGAAAATAAAATCGACATTTCCAACTCCACTGCGTCTCCCAATTTAACATCAACAATACTGTCACATCCCAAAAAAGCTAAAAACTGATTGGGTACAAAGCGACTTGTCGCTGCAACGATTTCTAATTCTGCATCCAGTGAAAGTTCCAAACTGCAATTAACCTCAAAGAGTTCCTCAATGAACTTTTTGCGCTCTTTTTCCGCTTTTTTGCGATCCGTAATATCTAAGAGAGTATTAATAGCATAGGTAACTTTGGCGTTGGTATCATAAATGGGAGTTGCAGAAATTTCTACGGGAATAATTTGATCGCCGTTATGCACTTCTATATCGTCAGCGGTGGCATTTTCCCCCCTCAATGCCCGCACAATCGGCAAATCATCGGGAGGATATTCTTGATTAGTACCTGCTAAATAGGTTTGATAAACCTCTGAGAATTGCTCGGAACTCGTATCCGGCACAACTCCTTTACCAAATATCTCTTTTGCTTTCTGATTCACATAGTAAACTTTGCCATCAGCGTCCAAAACTCCCACCCCAATCGGCATTGCTTCCAAAAACTGCGTCAAGCGATTTTCATTTTCATGAAGTAGAGTAATCAGCAAGGCTTGCTCACCATTGAGATGCGCCAATTCCTCATTCATTTGCTGAAGTTGTGCATTTTGTGCTACCAGCAGTTGATTTTGCCGATAACTGTTTACTGCTTCTTTTACCGTCAAACTCAAGTCTTCTCGTTGCCAGGGTTTGGATATATAACGATATAAATTTGCATTTTTGATAGCATTTCCCACCGCTTCAATATCTGCTTGCCCTGTCAGCATGATTTTGATAGTTTGGGGCGAGATTAGATGGACTTGTTTTAATAGCTCATCTCCCTTCATCTCCGGCATGATATGATCGGAAATAATTAAGGGTACTTCATACCCATCTGACAGTAATTCTTCCAGCAACTCTAATGCTTCCTCCCCACCCTCGGCAATTTCGATCAGATAAGCATTGCCGACAGCTTCTTGGAGTTCTGTTTTGAGACTTTTGAGTACAGTATTGTCATCATCTACACAGATAATTACCTGTTGTTTCATATCTTCGACAAACCAGATTTAATGGTTTCCAGCAAATCTGCCTCTGACCAAGGTTTAGATAAGCAGCTATGGAGGTTAGCCTGTTTTTTGGCTCTGTCAATTGCTAATTCATCAGCTTGACCTGTGAGCATAATTTTAATAGCATTGGGATATTTTTGATGAATGCGAATCAGCAACTCATCTCCCTTAATACCGGGCATTAACCAATCAGAAATAATTACAATAACTCTGGCTTCTTCTTCGTCATAGAGTTCGCCGATTACATCTAAGGCTTCTTCAGCATCTTCGGCTCCTTCATAGGTGTAGGCATTCCCAAATTCTGCTGCTAGCTGCGTCCTGAGACTGTCTAACACCATTCTCTCATCGTCAACGCACAAAATAACTGGTTTAGACATCTATTTGTTGTCCTTTTTAATTTTCCTTGGTAACAAAATTAGCAAAAGTAGTAAAAGTGTATTAGTATACCCGATCGCATTTTAAGATGCTAGTTCGCGATCGCGCGGGCGACTATCACCTTGGTTGTTAACCAAAATATTTGCTTGCAATCGTCGTGGGAGAGTTCAAAAACCCGATTTCTTTGGTCGGGTGCGATCGCGAACTAAATCCCACAAGCTGACCGATCGCCAAATCTTTTCCCCTTCCCAGTCGCCGAAACCAAGCAATCTAGATACGTAGCAGCTTAGCTGAGCATAACGCATCGTACTGCGGTTTTACATCAATTTCCGGTAGAATCCGAGTTATTGACTTTAAAACGTTTTAATTTTTGCCATCCTCCCAATGGGGTAGATTGCAGCTTAGGCCCAAGCCAGTAATACCCGACCTAGGTTACGGCGTTATATTGTGCCGGAGATCCTTGACTTGCTCATACAGCGCTCATTGGCAAGAAAACATTAAATGTAGTTTGGCCCGGAATTGATTCTACCTCTATTTTCCCCTGATGTTTGTCAACAATCTTCTTGACAATATCTAGTCCCAAACCGCTGCCTTCTCCGGCAGGTTTAGTCGTAAAAAACGGATCAAATATTTTTACTTTAATCTCTTCTGGTATCCCCTTACCGCTGTCGCTAATGCTAATCTTAGCCTGCCCGGATTGCTCCGCTAACTCGATTTTTAGCGTACCTCGATAATCCATTGCTTGCAAAGCATTGTGAATTAAATTCGTCCAAACTTGATTCAATTCGTCGGGATAGCATATTATTGGTGGGATGTCGGTATAGTTTCTCACTACCTGAACGCCTTGTTTGAATTGATTTTGATAAAGGGTTAAGATTGTTTCAAGGCCTTCTGTAATAATCGCTGCTGTCTTTTCTCCCGACTGTTCGTAGTGAGCATAAGTTTTCAAGGCAAACACGACTTTCGAGGCTCTGTCTGTGGCCGTGTTGATAGTAGCGATGCCTCTTTTTAACTCAGAAAGTTTGTAGGCGATTTCTAGTACGTGCAAGCTATCGGGTTTTTGCAGCAGCGGCACAAAGCTGTCAATTTCACTATACACTCCCATCATTACTAGGCGATCGGCTACGATATCTGCATCGGCTATTTCTAATTCTTGCAGTTGGCTTCTCAAAGCTCTCTTTAATTTGCGTTCTTCTTTCGTTGATAAGTTTGTTTCTTGTTGCAGGGAACGCTGGAGTAAATTCAAAAAATTATGTGTTTCGTCTGGAGAGAGAGATTGAAACAGTGCGGGAAACTGTTCTAGAGTTTGATTTAAGAACTTAGAAACATTGCCGGCAGAGGAACGAATTGCACCGAGGGGAGTGTTAACTTCGTGGGCAACTCCGGCAACAAGTTGTCCTAAAGCAGCCATTTTTTCTGATTGAATCAATCCTTCCTGGGTGGTTTTGAGTTGTTGCAGAGTATCGCTGAGTTCCTGATTTTTCTGGTGCAACGCTGATTCAGCTTGTTTGCGATCGCCAATTTCTCGCCAAACTGTGTGTAGAATTTTTTTACCATCTACAGGAATTAATGTCAGCAATACTTCTACCCAAAAATCTTCTCCGTCGGTGCGGCGGTGCATCCATTCAAAGCGGTGACTTCCTCGCAAGAAAGCTGTGGCTGTCATTTCCTTAGATTTCTCAAAAGACTCTCTACCGTCAGGTTGAATCTCTGGGGAAAGTTGAGCTGGATGTAGGGAAAGAAGCTGTTGTTTGTCTGTGCAACGCATCATTTTAACCGTTGCGGGGTTGCAGTCGATAAAAGCGTTCCCATCTAACAGCAAAATCGCATCGCCCGATTGCTCATAAAGTTGTCGAAAACGAGCTTCTGACTGCTGGAGTTCTTGGGTTCTTTCTGCGACTTTGGTTTCTAAGTTGGCATAGAGTTGGGCGTTTTCTATGGAGATGGCGGCTTGGGAGGATAAAACTTTTAAGACTGCTAATCTGTCGGGAGTAAATGCACCTGTTGTCAGATTATTTTCGAGGTAAATAATGCCGATCGCCTTTCCTTGATGTTGGATTGGCAAACACAAAACTGACTTTGGTTGCTGTTGAATAATGTAACAATCAGCAGCCCAGGTAGTCTGGGCCGTGGCATCATTAATTACCAAAGTTTCTTGGGTTCGCCAAACATAGTTGATGATGGTGGTGGGAATTTGCTGCGAAACGGCTACGGAAGTAGAGGGGGTGTTGCAGGCTTTACCGCTAACGCATTGAGTTGCGATCGCCCATGAATCTCCCTCTGCCAAAATCATCGATCCTGTTTGGGCTCCCGCATTCTCGATCGCCACTTGCACTAAACTTGAGAGCAACCGATCCAGGTGAATTTCTTCTGACAGGGATTGAGATGCTTTGATTACTGTTGCCAAGTCCAGAATTTCGGACACTCCTGAAGTGGTACTTACGACAGTTCCTGTCATCATTTGGGCAATTGTATCACCTGTGTTTAAGATTGTTTTCTGGTTGAGAATCGGGGCGATTAATTGGGGATAGCGTTTTTCTAAATCTTCAACTTTTGCCCGGGCACCCCACCGCGCGTAGGCGTAGTAGGCATCAGTTAAGTAGACTTGGGCAATTTTTTCTTTGCCCCATTCAAGATAAAATTTGGCTGCGAGTTCGTGGGCTACTGCTTCTTCGTTGATGTACTCGTTTTCTTGGGCGAGGGCGATCGCGCGATCGTACATTTCCACCGCCTCCAGCCTTTCGCCTAGCACCTGATGCCGCCCGGCCTCTACCAGATAGAACTTATGTAAATGATTCATCGGAGCATGATGCGCCCACTTTTGCATTTTTTCTTGGTTATTTTTCACCCGATTGAGTATCACATCTTGTTCGGAACTTGAAGCCTCAGCAAATACAGCTAAATGTGCCAGAGAATCATAAAAATGGAACAGAGGGACGCAGATCAGTGCTGTCACGCTGCCTAGATATTGTTCGGCTAAAACAGCATTTTTTATAGCTTCCTGATGTTGACCAAATACATAGTTTAAAATTAGTTTATATAGGTAAATTTGATGAATTTGACAGCCATCATTTGCTCTAATAGCAGTTTTGAGTCCTTCCTCTTCATTGTAGGACTCACCAATTAAACAAGTGGGATTTGGATTATTACCTAAGAAATTCAGGACTACTTGCCGAACTAATGCGATCCAACTCAATAAAACTTCTTGCCGAATTTTACTAATAGCCTTGCTGTATGTTGATATCTTTTGTTCGACCTCCGTAAGCTCTTGACCCAAAAAACATGATACATCGCATATATGAAATCCACAATGACCGGCCATTTCAAAGTCTCCACTCTCCACGGCGCTTTGATATCCCTCAATCAAAACAGGTAGTGCTTCTCTAAGATGTTTTTTCCAGTGCAGGATCAGAGAACCCCAGACATTCAATACCTTAGCCTTGACTTTCTCAACATTGAGCCGCTCAGCCAAATTTGCAGCTAAGTAACCAAATCGATAACCTGTTTCTATATCTTGGACTACTCCACACAGAATTAATCCGTAAGTAGAATAACCAAATGACGACCAGGTGGCATTGCCATATTTGAGTGATAAATTAACCATTTTGCACACAATCAGTAACAGCACTGTTGGTGCAGCAACATAAGCAGCAGGAGCAATACTTGATAGGATATACATGGCTGCTAACGGTTCGGATTCAGTCATTTCGGGTAGATTAATTAACGCTTCGATGTCTTGTTCGGCACAGAGTAAAGCAGTTTCTTCTAGCCCTTTTTGAATATCGGACTGGCTGGGCAATTCTGGTAAAATTACTCCCAAATGTTTGAGCACTTGCAGCCCAATGCTAACATCTTCTGTGAGGTTCCCCTGGGAGGCAGCAGCTTGAATTTTTGCATCATAAACTTTTACTTTGTCCAGCATCGAAGTCGCTTGTTGGAGAACAATATTAGCGAATTTCTCCATCTGCTCAAACTCACCATTGAGATAAGCCACTTCTGCTGATTCCGAGTACAAAGCCAATGATAGCCTATACTGACGCTGCCAACTATCTACAGCTAAAAATTCTAGTCCGGTAGTTAAATATCTTTTTGCAGCACCATAGGCTATGGAACTTTTAGCTCTACATCCAGCAATTAAATTCAATTGAGCTAATTCATCTCGTTCAGTCGGAGCAATAATGAATTCCTTACCCATATTCAAATGGTTGACAATATCGAAAATTTGATCTTCTATTTCTTCTGCCGTAGGGGCGCTGCCTCCGTGTCCGCTCTTAGTCAACAACAGTTGCCCTATTTTGAGGTGAGTTGACTGTTTCTGAGATTCGGGAATTAAAGAATATGCTGCTTGCTGTACGCGATCGTGTAAAAATTTGTAGGGAACCGATAAATCAGATGTTTGTGCCACCTCTGATGATTCCGAATCCTGAAAGAACTTGTAAATTTCGCTGATGGGAATCACTAACCCCTCTTGCAGCGCTGGCCACAATTCATCCGCTGTTTCCACCTGGGATTTTTCATGGACAATTGCCAGGGTTGCTAAGTCAAATTGGTTGCCGATACAAGCGGCTAGTTTTAAAACATCCTGGGTATTTACAGGCAGCTTTTGCAACTTAATCGCCATAAACTCGACTACATCATCAGTCAAAGCAAGGGCGCTCACTCGGGCAATATCGCACTGCCAAGATGCGGAACTCATATCAAAAGAAATCAACCCATCTATCTGGAGAAAATTGAGGAATTGTGTAGCGAAGAAAGGATTGCCTTGAGTTTTGCTGAACACGAGTTCTGTTAAAGGAGTTGCTCGTTCTAAAGGACAAATTAGACTATCGGCAATCAGGCGATTTAGGGCTGGTTTGTCTAAGGGCGCTAAGGTAATTTGATTGACTGGTAATGATTTTTTGCGAATCTCGTCCAAGGTCAAAATTAGCGGGTGAGTACCGAAAACTTCGTTATCCCGATAGGCTCCGATTAACAGCAGATATCGGGTATCTGTCTCACTTACCAGCAACTGCATTAGCTTCAGCGAAGCAGAATCTGCCCACTGCAAATCATCTAAGAAAATGACTAAAGGATGCTCTTTTGTGGCGAAGACTCCGATAAATTTACCGAATAGCAAATTAAAGCGATTTTGAGCGGCAATTCCTTCTAGTTCTTGGACTTTGGGCTGCTGGCCGATCAGGTGTTCTAGTTCGGGGATGACATCGATAATTACCTGGGCATTTTCACCCAAAACTTTTAAGATTTTGGCTTGCCATTTCTGCACTTCTGCGGTAGTTTCAGCCAGCAGTTGCCTCATCAAATTTTGGAAGGATTGTACCCAGGCAGAAAAGGGAATATCGCGCTTGAATTGGTCAAATTTCCCTTTGATGAAGTAGCCCCGCTGGCGGACAATGGGTTTGTGAACTTCGTTGACGGCGGCGGTTTTGCCGATGCCGGAAAAGCCGGCGACTAGCATGATTTCGACCCCTCTATGTCCCTCCTTACTATGGGGGGATTCAGGGGGGTTGGCAACGCGATCGAATGCTGCTAATAATGTGTTAACTTCGGTTTCTCTGCCGTAGAGTTTTTCGGGGATGGCGAAGCGATCGCAAATATCTCTAGCCCCCAAGGTAAACTGGTTAATCTCGCCTGTTTCTTGCCACTGCTGCCAACAGGTTTCCAAGTCATGCCTGATCCCGAAAGCGTTTTGATAGCGCGATTCTGGGTTTTTCGCCATCAATTTTATTATGATGTCATTCAACATTGCTGGGATGGTTGGGACGAGTTCTATTGGGGGAGTTGGAATCTTGGCAAGATGGGAGTGAACTAACTCCATTGCATCGGTAGATTTAAATGGTAATTGTCCTGTCAGCACTTCGTAAAACGTGACTCCCAGCGAGTAGAAATCGGTGCGGTAGTCGATACCTCGATTCATTCTCCCGGTTTGTTCGGGAGACATATAATTTAGCGTTCCTTCCAGAACGTTAGGACTTTTAATTTCTTGATTTTCTCTGGGTAAAAGGGAAGAGATACTGAAGTCTATGATTTTGATTTCTTGGGTATTTGGATTAATTAGGATATTCTGAGGTTTGATATCTTTGTGAATAATTCGATTGCGATAGAGTCCTTCTAATATTTGGACTGTTTGAATAGCTATTGGTAAAAAATCGTCTGGACTTAGTGGGCGAAGGGCGGTATATTCGGAAAGAGATATGCCTCCAAAATCTTCCATGACTAAAGCAAAACTGTTGCGGTAGTTTGAGAGTGCAATTGGTTTAATTATTCCTGTCAGGTCAATATTTTTGGTAATTGTGTATTGATTGCGAAACTGTACGAGTTCGTGGAAAGTTGGATATTCGTTTTGGAGGATTTTGATGGCGACAGGTTGTAGATCGGATTCGGATAGCGCTCGGTAAACTTGGGTTCTAGCGCCGTTGTAAATGCGATCGAGGATGCGATACCCAGGAATTGTTAGTGATGTGTCTGTCATGGGATTTTGGATTTTAGATGTTAGATTTTAGTAACGGTAGGGTGCGTCAGAAGGTGTTTTTTGAGTCGGTAGTCAAAACCTTATAACCTGACGCACCCTACTACAATTGTCGATATTTTTTTGGAAATTTTTGATGGCGACGCACCCTACGACTGGTGAATTTTAAGATTCTCGGCAAGGACTAAATGACACCCGATGAAAGACAGACACACCGCAACGTTCTAAAGCTAATTTATGTTTTTTTGTACCATAGCCTTTGTTATTTGTCAAGTCATATTCGGGATAATTAACAGCCATCCGCAAGATTAATTCATCGCGCCAAACTTTGGCGACAATGCTAGCGGCGGCAATCTGAATCGATCGCGAATCACCTTTAATCATCGTCTCTTGGTCGATCGCCAAATTAGGTATTCTTTGATTCCCGTCAACCAAACACAAATCCGGCGTGACATTCAACTTCAAAATCGCGCGCTTCATTGCCAACAAAGAAGCCTGCAAAATATTCAGGCGATCGATCTCCCGCACCGAAGCCGCACCAATTTGACAGTCAACCGCCACAGCCCGGATTTTGATAGCTAACCGACTCCGGGCTGTGGCACTCAACTGCTTGCTGTCGCGCACCCCGCAACTTACTAATTCATCGAGAACCTCGTCGGGCAAAATGCAGGCCGCAGCCACCACTGGCCCGAACAAAGCTCCTCTTCCGACTTCATCTACACCTGCAATTATTCGAGGGAGAGAGGGAGAGGGAGATGGGGAGATGGGGGGAGAGGGAGAGGGGGAGATGGGGAGATGGAAAGATGGGGATTTGGGGAGAGAGGGAGATGGGGAGATGGGGAGATGGAAAGATGGGAAGAGAGTAAAAATTTCTACTTCTTCCTTTTTCCCTCTTCCTTTTTCCCTCTTCCTTTTTCCCTCTTCCTTTTTCCCTCTTCCTTCTTCCTTCTTCCCTTTTCCTTCTTCCTTCATAATCACTCATCCAAAACGGCTGATGAGCGGCGACGACGGCGGCGGTTGATCGCAGGTTCTTCAGGTTCCACGGGTTCGATCGGCTCATTGAACTCGATCGGCTCATTGAACTCGATCGGCTCATTGAACTCGATCTGCTCATCGAACTCGATCGGCTCATCAAACTCGATCGGCTCATCAAACTTGATCGGCTCATCAAACTCGATCGGCTCCTTTGAGAAAGCCATCACCTCGTCGGTTTCCTCCATCTCCTCAAAATCATCGGTTTCGTCGATCGAACTCTCGTCGTAAATATCCGCCTCATCATCCTCAAAAAATTCAGGCTCAACATTCTCAGTTACAGACATCTCTGCATAATAATCCTCTTCCTCAACATCCTCTGCTCCCGCCGACGGTTCAAATTCAAATTCGAGTTGCTCAAAAGGAGGCTGATTCGGGGGATTTCCGGGGAGTGTCACCGAAACGATCACATTCTTAGGATTTTTCGCGCTGCGATCCGTCAGCACCAAAGGAGAAACCCCCATCAGAGCATAAACATCCTGTTCCTCTGGCGTCATTTCCACCGAAATCACCTCAGGAGGCTCCACCATCGGCTTCAGCAGCTCAGACTTAGTTGGGCGCACGCGATCGAAATCCTCGCGCCTGCCAACAGTCGTCATATTCACCACCAACCCGAAGCCCTCCGAAGCTGCCCGGATGCCGGGGGGAGCCTGATACTCAGAGCGCGTATCCACGACGGGCGCACTCGAAGTATTCGGCAGCCGCAACTTGCTGCGCACCGGTTCCTCTTCCACCACCGGCACGGCAAAAGGCTCTTCGCCAATGCGGCGCCGCCGTCGCCGTCTGGTTCCGTTGCCCAAATCCTGATAGCTGGGATGGTTGAGCAAGTCTAAAGCCGAGGCGTTACCGCCAGTTTCAATAAAATCCAAACTTTCGCTCTGAGGTTCCCAAGCAGCCCGCTGTGGCTCTGGAGAACGTTCTTCTCTGACTGGTGCAGCAGTGGCAGCAGCCACAGGCGTTAAGCTGCGACGTTCCACTCCTTCTGGCAAGTTCAACATCACCCGGTTGGAGGTAGCCACAGTGCGATCGGCCGATTCTCGCACCGCTGGAGCCATGTCATCTTCGCCGGGGAGTTGCACCAGATGACCCAACCCGCTGCAAGTAGGGCAAGTGTGGCCGAATAACTCGTAAATATTTTGACCTTGGCGTTTGCGGGTGAGTTCTACCAGTCCCAATTCCGACAGTTGAGCGATTTGCGGTCGAGATTTGTCAGCTTTCAGGGCTTTATTGAAATGTTCCAGCACCTGCAACTGATCGCGGCGGGATTCCATGTCGATAAAGTCAACAATAATCACCCCGGCAATATTGCGGAGTCGCAGTTGTCTAGCAATTTCCGTTGCTGCTTCGCAATTTGTCCAGAGTACCGTTTCGCGAGCTGTGGCCGATCGAGTAAACGAACCAGAGTTGACATCAATCACCGTCAAAGCTTCTGTGGGTTCGATTATCACATAACCGCCCGAAGGCAAGTCTACCCTTGGTCTGAGGGCTTCTCGAATCGCAGCGTTGACGCGGAAAAACTCTAAAATCGAGGCGCGCTCTCGGTGGTGGTCGATCAAAACTCCCGCAGGAAGTTTACCGCCATTCCAGCTCATCAACTGCTGCTTGACTCGCTTAATCCCATTTTGCGAGTCCACCACAATCCGATTCACGTCACCGCTGAACATATCCCGCAGCACCCGCTGGATAAAATCGTCATCGCGGTTGAGTAGTGCCGGCGCCCGCGTGGAACCACCTTCGAGTTGAACGGTTTCCCACTGCTTTTGCAGGACTTCCAAATCTTCCATGATGGCTTCTTCGGTCTGGCCTTCGGCTTCGGTGCGTACCAGCAGCCCCATCCCGGCTGGTTTCACCAAAATTGCTAGGGCTCGGAGGCGGTTGCGCTCGACTTCCGACTTGATTCTGCGGGACAGATTGACTCCTCTGCCGTAGGGCATCAGTACCAAATAGCGGCCCGGCAGGGTAATGTTGCCTGTCAGCCGCGGGCCTTTGCTGCCCGTGGGTTCTTTCATCACCTGTACCAGCACTTTTTGCTGCGGGGTGAGGAGTTCTGTAATTGCTCCTGCCGATCGCTTGAGCCGCAGTGGGCCAAGGTCTGTGACGTGCATAAACCCGTTGCGTTCTGGGTCGCCAATATTGACGAAGGCTGCATCTATCCCAGGGAGTACATTTTCAACAATTCCCAAGTAAATATCACTGACTTGGTGGCTGCCTGTGGCTACCACGAGTTCTTGGATTTGATCTTCTGAAAAGACGGCAGCAATGCGATGCTGCTCTGCTATAACTATCTGCTTTGTCATTCATTTTCCTCAAAAAACTGGCAGCAAGTTAGAGACACTAACGCTGAAAAGTGCCTCTGACTTTAACTGTAATTAGTAGTAGTTTGAAGAGTTATTAGCTGTGAGTTGGTGCAGGGTGGAAGGAAATTTAACTGTTAACTGTTCACTGTTAACTTAACTATTAACTGTTACAAATTAAGTGCCTAAACCCGCCCTTACAGAGTTATGAGTTATGCTCAGCAGATAAATCTGAGAGATAGAAATAAGGAGGCTTTTATCGAGTTAGCAATATTGAGTTTTAAGTTGAGAATTGCTTTCCTCAATACTCAGAATTCAACACTTGCAACTCTTCCTTTGAACTCAGCGAATAAATTCAGTGACACTCCCACCAATTTCTTAACACACAACTCAACCCAAAAAACTGATAACTCCGCTTGTCTGGTGGTTGAGGGCTGGTTTTGAGCGAAAGTAAGTAGGAGTGAAAGCGCCTAGATTTTTGTTGAATTCTTGCGCGATCGCACTCAACAGACTCTACTCTTGGCATTCGACTGCAACCTCCGCCCCTGCCAACCCTAAAACCTTGTCAAAAACATCTATTGTTGAATACCCGCTCTGCGGCTTGAACCATAAGATTTTTGAATAAGCCGACGATCTACAACCAGTCGATCGATCGAAATTAATCAATCAATTTGGTTCATGCTCCGCTCCTGCGGGTTTAGCGCTAGATTTAGCCCGTGAATGTACAAAAAGGCTTGAAGTCTTGAACAGAAGCAGTTTGCACCCAGCCCGCGTTGCTGGTTGACTCTTAGCGACGAGCGACTAAAGCGCTCAAGCCGCTGCGGCTTCCATAACAAGCAATTATAGCTTGACACGACACATCCCGACGAAAGCCGAAGGTGAAATATTCCACCACGGCTTCCCTATTTTAACCATAACTCAGGATTAGCTGACTGCGCTGAACTTGCACAAGTTGAATTTCTTGCTGGCTGACTTGTTCCAACATGAACACAAGATGTTCTGGCTTCAGCAAATTACCATCGCTGCGACAACTGCCGGTATAGCGCAAGACGGCTATACTTTCAGATTTACCGCCATTCGCGCTAGTTTCTGGTTGCTGCTCTACAAGCTCTAGTTTATGCAGCCGATCGCGCAAATTCACATCCTGAGTCTTACCCGACTTAGTAGTGTGCACCCGCCAAAAAGCCTCTGTTTGGACGATCGTCCCAAGCCAAGCTTCCCAATTCGCATCAGCAGCGACGCAGACAGGAGCAGAATTCTCACCTTCTAATTCAGGATTTTCTGCCAACGCGCCTGTTGCTGCGACAGTAATCATGTACTCAGCGGCTTCTAACAACTGACTAGCAGAAGGAGCTTTGAGATCGATCGACTCAACCCTGTAAATCGGGATATTTTCCGGCAGAGTCGCCGCCAATTTTTCCCGAAACACATCAAGATCGATCGACTCAGTGAGTTCAAAATCAGCAATTTCCCCAGTGCTCGTAACACCCAGAGGCAGGGCATTTGCCACAGAAATTCGAGGATTCGGGTGAAAGCCACCGGTAAACGAAATCGGCAAATCGGCCCTGCGGACAACTCGATCGAACAATCGGAGCAAATCCAAATGACCAACCAAAGCCATATCGCCCACCTTTCCAAACCAAACCCGAAAACGCTGTTTCCGTTCCGTATTCGGCACAAACTCCCCAGCAAACTCAGGAATTGGCAGCGCATCCACAACCACATTGTGTCCGAAATCCGTGCCACAAACCCCGCAGCGCGAACACCCTTCAAAGGAACAATCAGGAACCGTCGCGGCTTCTAAAGCCTTTTGCAAGTCAAGCTTTAGCCAGTTTTTATCAATTCCCGTGTCCAAGTGATCCCAAGGTAAAGGCTGATCGAGAGAGAGGGGGAGAGAGGGGGAGGGGGAAGAGGGGGAGAGGGAGGGGGAAGAGGGGGAGAGGGGGAGAGGGAGGGAGGGGGAGAGGGAGGGATAAGAGGAGAGGGGGAGAGGGGGAGATGTGGGAAAATTTTCCTTCTCCCCTCTTCCTTCTTCCTTCTTCCTTCTTCCTTCTTCCTTCTCCTCTTCCTTCTCAAACAGATTCCACTCGCCACTTTCAACTTGGCGGTATTTCCAAGTAAGGCCCGATTCATCGATCGCCCTTGTCCAAGCTTTGTAAGCTGTATCCAAACTTTCCCACCAAGCATCCATACCAGCGCCAAGTTCCCAAGCGCGGTGGATTACAGCGCCCAAACGTCGATCGCCCCTACCGACAAAATCCTCCATCGCCGAAATCCGCACATCAGTATAATTCACCTTAAGATTTCTCATCCCGCGAAATTCACCTTTCAGCAATCTTTGCTTGCGAGAAAACTCAGCAGTAGAAACCGAGTGCCACTGAAAAGGAGTGTGAGGCTTCGGCGTAAAATTAGAAATTGTCAAGTTGAAATTCAGTGTGCGTCGGCCATCTAGCCTGCATTCCCTTTGCAGCCAGCGGACTGTTTCGGCGATTCCCAGCACATCAAAATCCGTTTCTCCGGGCAAGCCGATCATAAAATACAGCTTGATTTTATCCCAACCGCGATCGACGGCAGTTTTGACACCCCGCAACAACTCTTCGTTTGTCAAACCCTTGTTAACAATGTCGCGCATCCGCTGAGTACCAGCTTCCGGCGCAAAAGTCAAACCGCTTTGCCGCGTACCACCGAGAATGTCAGCAATATTATCGTCAAATCTGTCAACCCGCTGGCTGGGTAGAGACAGAGAGATATTTTTGTCTTTCAGGCGGTTTTTGATTTCCATCCCGACTGCTGGGAGTGCCAGATAGTCGGAACAACTCAGGGAAAGCAGGGAAAACTCGCTGTGCCCGGTGGCTTTCATTCCTTGTTCGATCGCTTCTACGACTTGTTGCGGTTCCACATCGCGCGCGGGGCGAGTCAGCATTCCCGGCTGACAGAAGCGACAACCGCGGGTGCATCCCCGGCGGATTTCCACTGTCAATCTGTCGTGCACTGTCTGAACGTAGGGCACTAAGCCGATCGAATAAGCTGGTATGGGAGTCGCCACTCGACGTAGAATTCGATCGGGAACTTGCGGGCGGTTGGGATGAACAGAACCATCGGCCGCCATATCGTAGAATTGCGGGACATAAACGCCGGGAATTTGCGCTAAATCCAGCAGCAATGCTTCTCGGCTCAAATTATTAGCTTTGCCTTCTGCCAAAATCAAGCCAATTTCCGGCAGCAATTCTTCTCCATCTCCCATTGCGATGAAGTCAAAAAAGTCAGCGTAGGGTTCGGGATTGGAGGTGGCGGTTTGTCCGCCAGCAAAAATTAGCGGCAAATCTGCGCCATTTTGGGCATTTGTCGCTCTTTCTTGCCAAGTTAGGGGAATGCCGGCTAAATCCAGCATTTCCAGAATGTTTGTGGCTCCGAGTTCGTAGCTGAGGCTGAAGCCCAGAATATCAAATTCTGTGAGCGATCGCCTGGATTCTACGGCAAACAGGGGAGTTTTAGTCGATCGCAGTTTTGCTGCTAAGTCTGGTGCGGGCAAATAAGCTCGATCGCACAACTGTCTCGGCCCAGCATTCAAAATATTGTAAAGGATGATGTGTCCCAGATTGGAAGCACCAACTTCATACACTTCTGGATAAGTTAGCACCCAGCGTACAGACGCTGCATCCCAAGGCTTGCGCACAGCCCCTAACTCGTTTCCTAGATAACGAGCAGGCTGATTGATTTCTGCTGTAAGTAATTCTTCGACTTTTACTGCCACGGCTCGACTCGCTAAATACTTGCGACTCTTAAGCAGCCTACCTTAAAATCTGCCAACACGCCAACGGCAGTCTTCTCTCTTTGGGGGCGTTTAACTGAAATTGCTGTGTTTTGTAACTTGTTTTCACCGTTGAGTACATTCTAGGAGTGCTTGTTTACACACGAATTGGTGGCTTCAAAGCTTTCGACATTTTCAAATATCTCAAAAACTCGATCGAGTTGGCTGAGTTCCAGAATCATTCTTATCCCGGCGGAAACTGAGCAAATACTAAACCGTCGCCGCATTTTTTTCGCCTGCTTGAGGCCGGAAATCAAGGCCATCAAACCTGCACTGTCAATTAATGTAACTGCGCCCAAATCCACGACTACTGCTACAACTCCGGGTGCTGCAATTGCTGTGGTTAGTTGCTGTCCGAATTTTTCGGCTGTGGCTGCATTCAGGTGGTCAAGGGGTCGAATCACCGTAATTGGTTCCTGGGCAAGAAGTGTCATATATCAAACCTATGGTTGCTACGTATTTTCTACTACCGCACTGGACGGGCATCAGCCTAAACCTACTTAACACTTACGAGCCTAACTTGCTCTGAGGAAAACCGACCAGTAGTTTTGAGTAGTTTACTGAATCTTTATTTATTTACTCTTTTTTATGAAACTTTCTGCAATATTTGGGGAGTAAAGGTAAGCTACTATACTATTTTTTATTTATGCCAGCAAGTTTAGTCTTGGCAATGGTCAAAATTGCGATCGACTTTGCCCTAGCTGTTAGGTTAAACTGAGGAATGTAATTGAAATCACTTGTTAGTTCTGATTTAGATCACGCGCCTGATCGACTGTTTAGATGATAATCAAACTGTACGGAGTTCTCCGAGCTAATATGCAAGCAACCTATGCTATTCGTCATCTTGTAGAAAAAGCCCTCTACATTAAGCAGTTGACGCCTGACATTGAAAACGAAATCAACTACGAGCTCACCCGTTTGGGCTACATCTCGGATATTGATTATGAGGCTTTAGAGTTATTAATGGATGAAATGGATGCTGGCCGGGTGCAATTGGTATCTAGTCGATAGTTGGAACCGGACGGCACAGGAAAAATTCAATAGCAAAACAAAATCCTGATCCTTGCACGGCAGGAAATAGAGGAGTGCCAAAAGCATTGGCTGCGGTACAGTATTTTTCCAAGGTCGCACTAATTTGCTGAACTTGATATTTGAGGAGCTGGTTTTTGCACCTCAGTATCAGAAACTACAAACTTTGACCTAAATTAAATCTATAACTTTAGGGGCTTGACAAATGAGCTGCGATCGTAATTTGTACTAAAAAGAACGTTTGTTGACCGTATTCTCCGATCGCCCAAATCCTATAAAATTTAACATTCGTTCGTAGTTAGCGCATCCATCATCGCCGAGTCAATCAAAAATCGATCGCGCGTAGCGCCAAACTTGCCACCACCGCCACCAACTCAGCAGGATTGAGAGGCTTGGGTACGTGAATTTGAAAACCCTGCCGCAGCGCCCGTACCCGTTCCTCTACGCTACCGCTAGCCGTGAACGCCACCGCGGGAATTTCCTTCCCAACTTGCGATCGCACTTGCCACATCAGAGCATCTCCATCAGGAGCCTGCATCCCAATATCGATCGCCAAAACATCTGGATTCAGCCTTGAAATCGCCTCCAAAGCTTCCTTTCCCGATGCAGCCGTCTCCACCACAGCCCCGCAATCTTCGAGCACTGTACGCACAAATTCCAGGGAATCCCCGTCGCGATCGACCACCAAAACTCGCACTCCCGAAAGGTTACTGCTGACAAAAGACTCATTTACAGGGGTTCGCGCCGGGGTTTCTCGAACCACAAACTCCCCAGTCCCGGCAATAGAAAATTCGCCCTCGCCCTGTCGTTGTTTAATTGGCAATCTCACCAAAAACGTCGATCCTTGTCCCTTCCCGGCCGATGTCGCTTGCACCGTCCCCCCGTGCATTTCCACAAAATGGCGCACTAGGGCCAAACCCAAACCTAATCCGTCGTGCGATCGCGTTGTAGAGCTGTCACCTTGGCTAAATCGCTCGAAAACGTGTGGCAAAAACTCCGCCGCAATCCCTTGTCCCGTGTCGCTAACCTCAATTTCCACACTAGGCAGTGACAAATTTTCAAAATAGGCGGATTGGGGTCTACTCGTCCTCTCCACCTTGCGTAGCGCCACCCTCACCTGTCCTCCGTCAGGAGTAAACTTAATCGCATTCGACAGTAAATTCCACGCCACCTGCTGCAATCGGCCGGAATCACCAAACATCCGCCCCGCAGTTTGGTCGAAATCCGTCACAATTTCAATATTTTTTGCCCCAATCGCGGCGGCGAGAGTTTCGATAGCACCTTCCACCGTCGAAATCAAATCCACCCACCGCAAATTCAGCGACAGTTGGCCAGTCATAATCTGCGACACGTCCAACAAATCTTCAATTAGCGTCCCCAGCGATCGCGTATTGCGATCGATCGTTTCCAGAGCCTTAAAAGTCGTTTTTTGATCAAACTTGCGGTGACGCAGCAGTTGCGCCCATCCCAGCATCGCATTCAACGGCGTCCGTAATTCGTGGGACAAAGTTCCCAAAAACTCGTCTTTAATCCGGTTTGCCCGCGCCAATTCCTCAGCTCGATCTTGCAGTTCTTTTTCCAATTCCTTGCGAACCGTCAAATCGAGAATAAAAGCCACTGATTCTTGTCGTTTTTCACCCAATAAAATATACCCCATCAACACCGGAATCCGGCTGCCATCGGGCCGAATGTATTCCTTTTCATAGGGAGTGCAAATACCCTCGGCTTTTGCCTCTGCGATGCCGATTTCGTCCAAAGGCAGGTACTCCGGCGGTGTAATATCAATCCAGCGGAGTTCCCCGTGCTGCAACTGTTCCCGCGTGTAGTCCACCATCCGCAAAAATTCGTCGTTAGCCTCACTAATACCACCGTCAACATCGCCGAACAGAATCCCGATCAAGTTAGATTCTGCCAACATTTTTAGCTTTTCTTGACTAGCTTTGAGTGCAGATTCTGCTTGCTTGCGATCGGTCACGTCTTGGATATAAGCAGACAAACCAGAATCGCAAGGATAACAACGCACCTTCAACCACTTATTCCATAACGGCACGAATTCTTCATACTCCACCGTTACCTTTTCTGCTAATGCTTGAGAAACCATTTTGTAAGACAGTAAATCGACAGCCCATGGATATATTTCCCAAACATTTTTACCTATCAGTTCGGCTTCTGACTTGCCTAAAATCTCAAGAGCTTTGTTGTTGACATAGGTGTAGTTACAATTTAAATCTACCGCGATAAAAGCGTCGGTAATGCTTTCGAGAATGTTAGTAGTTCGATCCTTCGCCGATTGCAGCGCTTTCGCTGTTTCTTCTGCTTGCTTGCGAGCTGCTTGTTCGTTTTTCAAAGCGGCAGCGCGTTCTTGTTCTGCCAGTTTGCGATCGCTAATGTCGATGCAAGAACCGATGTAACCGGCAAAAGTGCGATCGGGTCTGTACAGGGGTACGCCCGTACTTACAACCCAGCGATATTCCCCGTCATAGCGCCTCAAGCGGTACTCAATCCGGTACTCGCTGCGGGCGTCGAAGGCTCTCCGGTAAACATCCATATATTGTGGTAAGTCATCGGGGTGCAAGCTTTCCATCCAACCGATGCCGATTTCTTGCGCTAAAGTTCGATCGGTAAACTCCAGCCAAACTTTGTTAAAGTAATCACCAAGTCGATCGATATCCGACATCCAAATCATCACCGGCGCGGTATCTGCCATAATCCGAAATCTCGCTTCGCTCTCTAGCCGCTGTGCTTGAGCTGCTTTGCGATCGATCCGTTCTTGAACTTCCCGCAGAGCCCGTTCAATCGACGGCACCAACCGCGTCAAACGGCGTTTGAGAACGTAATCTGTAGCGCCACTTTTCAAAGTCTCAATTGCCACTTCCTCGCCCAAAGTAGCCGACACAAAAATAAACGGCACTTCCGGACAAGTAGCGCGGGCGATTTCCAGCGCTGCTATCCCATTAAAACAAGGCAGCATATAATCTGCCAGAATAATGTCATAACAATTATTTTCCAGCGCGGCGGCAAAATCTTCCCGAGTTTCCACGCACAGCAAAGAAAAGTCTAGAGCGCCATCCATGAGATATGCCTCAATCAGTTCGGCATCTAGGGGACTGTCCTCTACCAAAAGGATATTGAGCGTTTTCACAAAAATTCCTTAATATTTTTTACAGAAATATGTAATCAAAATTCCTTGAATATTTCCATTATTTACTCAATTCCCAGAGTAGATCTAAAGAAAACATAAAAAATTGCTCAGATCCCTGTTTCCAAGTCTGCCCCAGTTTGCCACTGCATCCCCAGCTCTGCTCAAAAAAAATATCTTTGTCAGTCCTGAACTCACAAAAACCCAGTCAAGAGTCAAAATCAGAGGTTGTGATACCAGTTTAAAAAAAGAATGCAACTTTACTTTAGGCAAGCTGCAAACCATACATAATCAATCATGCCCTATTCTCTATTCTCTATTCTCACATGGTATGAGCGATCGACCTTAACGCTGAAACCGGGTTTTTGACCCCATTTGTGACCCTGAATTTGTTTCAAATGTCGGACACACAGGTATCTATCCCAAGATATATCTTTGCGAACTTGCTCTAATTCAGAAACCTGGGTATTAAAAAAATCGGTGAAATGGGATTGGCCGTCACCACTGGTACGGGTGGTCAAACTAAATTTAACAGGACTCGCTTAGGACTGCCCAAAACGCACTGGCTCGATGCTGCGTGTGTAGGTAACGTTGAGACGCTCGAAGTCTTGACTTCAAAGCCGTTGATAATTATGGCAAAAGGACATGGAATGCGACAAATGTGCGGTACAAATAAGTATGGTTTTCCCATTCGGCACAAGTCAAGAGTGCAAATTCACCAAGGATTTCAGACTGGCGATATTGTCAGTGCAACCGTTACCGCCGGCAAAAAAGTGGGCTC
Source organism: Microcoleus sp. A6-C6 (assembly GCF_036705955.1). Taxonomy (NCBI): domain Bacteria; kingdom Bacillati; phylum Cyanobacteriota; class Cyanophyceae; order Oscillatoriales; family Microcoleaceae; genus Microcoleus; species Microcoleus sp. A6-C6. The sequence goes on from NZ_JAUBVR010000009.1 coordinate 78,207, forward strand.
TTATGTAGGGCGGGTTCTCTGTCGCGCTTCAGGTAGTTTTGACATCGTAGCTAAGTCTGGGAGAGTAGCAGGCATTAGTCATAAATATTGCAGTCCAATTCACAAGAAAGATGGGTATAGCTATGCGTTTTGAGAAAGAAATTTCAAGGCGACTGAAGTCGCTGCCGACTTCCTCCCCGTGTCTAAAGCCAGGGGCACGCCGGGCTCGTTTTTTGGTGATTTGGTCAAAAAAGTCGATCGCACTACCAGTCGCATCGGCAGCCAAATCGGGTGTTTGAGTTAAGTCGTAGTTGGCATTAAATAAAACATTGGTATCGCCTGCTGCATTTGGGCTCAATCGATTTAGGCGATCGAACTTACTGCCAAATAAGTCTGGCATTTCTGCTAAAACACTCGGCACATTTCCCTGAAGAGGCTTTGCTTCAAACAGTCCGGCTGTATTCAACATAAGCTATTTTTCGGGAGATTTCCACTATCGGATATCAATTTGACTATATTTTACGGTTGTTCAAAGATTAGTTAATCGATTTGAGATTGGAGATTGACTTGCAGGATTGAATTTGGGATTTGGAACTTTGTTCTAATTCTGTTGAATTTCCAATCATGAGTTTACCAGAAAGAATTGGTTTAAAGCCGGAACCCTTGTAGGGAGAAATTAACAAAAGACTATTCATTACTCCAATCCTCTTCCTTTCAGGTAAAGGTCACTGTCAACTGTCAACTGTCAACTGAAGTAGTACGGTATCCATTTTTAAGCGGAGTCAAATAGTTTAAGAAATAGCTTGAATTTGAGAAACATTTAATCTATGATGTCTCACCTTTCTCGATCGCACTTCTGTCAAGTTCTAAAAAAAATGATTGTTCGATGGGAGGGGGCGCGATCGCGGTACAATCACCAAAGGTCTTGCTCTAGCCAGCCCCATCCTCAAAATTCATCAGTTCTCGAAGCAGCCGAAAAGCCCTCAACAGAAAAGGCCCCGACTGTGATCGCCTCAACACTGCGAGCTGATTGGTTGATTCCGAGCCAAAATGTCTTAAAATATACAGTACGGTGAGCTGTCGCACAGCCCGCAAACATTAAAAGCAAGCGCCAAATAGCAATAATTCTTTAAAATATAGGTATAGTACCGCCGATCCCTAACTCTTCCGCGCTCGGAAAGGGCAGGGTTTGGCAGCATAAAAGACGATCGTCCATAGTAACTTTCAGTAAAGCCCGTGCAGTTGCTTTATTCTCAAGTTTATTCAGGTTATTGCAGCCAGTTACGAGGAGATTTGACCCGCCGTGCTCCAACGCATCAAACAGGACTTAAAAAACGACCTGATCGCAGGTCTGTTGGTAGTGATCCCCTTAGCTACCACCATCTGGCTGACAATTACCATCGCCAGTTGGGTGATCAATTTTCTCACCAAAATTCCCAAGCAGATCAACCCTTTTGACGGACTCAACCCGATTTTGGTGAATCTGCTAAATCTCTTAGTAGGGCTAGCTGTGCCCCTGCTGAGCATTTTAGTCATCGGTTTAATGGCCCGCAACATCTTCGGTAAGTGGCTGCTAGACTTTGGTGAACAGCTATTGCAGGCAATTCCCCTAGCGGGTTCGGTTTACAAAACCCTGAAACAACTGCTGGGAACTATCCTCAAGTCTAATAACAAATTTCGGCGGGTGGTTTTGGTAGAGTATCCCCGGCGGGGAATCTGGACTTTGGCTTTTGTAACCGGTACGATCGAGAGTAACGACATTCCGTCTCATCTTTCCGGCGAAAGCCCGATCGGCATTTTCATCCCCACTACTCCCAACCCCACCACAGGATGGTACGCTATAGTCCCGGAAGCAGATGTAGTCAATTTGTCAATGTCGATCGAAGATGCCTTTAAAGTCATCATCTCCGGCGGCATCGTCAACCCCAACAACTCAATTGCAGTCACCGCCGACAACCCTCCTGGTAAAACACTCGAACCCTTGGTATCCGAATCAAGATACCAGCCTGTACCAGTCGAAGAAGATTAAACCAAGATCAGACGACGGTTGAAAGCGCGCCTAGAAAAACGTAATTTCAACCGCCGAGTCTTCAACCCACGCACCATCTGGGTTTTGTTTGTGTAGACGCGGTTTCAACCGCCGAGTCTTGTTCAAAACCTGCCCACAAACAATCGTGACCGAGGGCAGGTTTTTTGCTAAGATAAGACGGCGGTTGAAACCGCGTCTAGACAAACGATGTCCGCCTCCGCGGACTAAAGAAAGATCAAGTAATGTCAACCTTCTGATCTTCAACCCGCGGAGGCGGGTTTTGTCTGTGTAGACGCGGTTTCAACCGCCCAGTCTTGTCCTTTCAACCAGCGCCTAACAATCTCAACAATTCCTAAATTCCTAAAGTCCCAAATTCTATCTAAAAACTATGAAAAAAGCACGCGAAACATCACGCGAACTCGCACTCCTTGGCATCAGCCAATTGCCGACAAATCCAGAACTCTTAGAAGCCAAGAAACTGCAAGATGTTCTTCTGGCAGCCATCCGCACCCTGACTACAGAAGTTCAAGAATCCCTGGAAGCAGCAGCATCGGAAATACAGCGAGGTAACGACAAACTGCTGGCTAGCGAAATCCGCGCCGCTGATATACAAAGTGCTAGAGCAATGGTGCGGGAAGCAGTCGAACTCACGCAAACCGCTATCAACCGTCTCGGTTCAGCAATGGAGTTTCCAGAATTGATCCAGCTAGCCAACCAGCAAGATGTCCGCACCTATGCTTTGCAAATCTTGACGAAAGTTAGCGCCAACCGCGTTCAAATTGACGAATTGCTCTCGGAAGCGCTGGTAGACTGGCAAATCGATCGCCTGCCTAGGATCGATCGAGATATCATGAGAATTGCGATCGCCGAAATCCTCTATCTTGGCTTACCCGAACAAGTCAGCGTCAACGAAGCCGTCCAACTCGCAAAACGCTACAGTGGCGACGAAGGACATCGGTTTATCAACGGAGTCCTCCGCCGAGTCGTCGATAAAATTAACGCAGAAGTTGTGAGTCAATAGTCGATAGTCTGTAGTCATTAGTCATCAGTCATTGGTCATTAGTGATTGGCAATCCGCAATCCGCTCTACACTAAGGACTTAGGACTAATGACTAATAACTACTCTCTATTCCCCAATTTCCTATGGTTTTTAATTGGTTTCGTCGCCAGTACAGCGAAAGCGGATCTTCTGAACCAGAAACTCCCTCCGAACAAACCCCAGATGAGGCGGCACAATCCGCACCGGTTGAGCCTCAAACAGATGCAGCAGTAGAGGAAACCTCCCCCGCTGTAGCCGAGGATTATCTCAATTGGGCTAAAGCTGCTTACAAAAATATTCAAAAACAGCAACAAGCTGAAACAGCAGTTGCTCAAACAGCAGAAGCCGAGATTCCAGCAGCCGAAACAGAAGTTGCAGAAGTTGCAGAAGCTACAGAATTTGCAGAATTTGCAGAAGCACCCACCGCAGAAACTGTTGCAGATATTGCGGAAGTTGCAGCACCAGCACAGACAGCAGAAGCCGAGATTCCAGCAGCCGAAACAGAAGTTGCAGAAGTTGCAGAATTTGCAGAAGCACCCACCGCAGAAACTGTTGCAGATATTGCGGAAGTTGCACCACCACAGGCTGAAACTAGCGATGCCGAAAAACTTGATGCAGTCAGTTTAGTAGAGATTCCCGAACCTCCGCAACTAATAGCCGAGGCGATCGATTCTGTGCCTGTTGCTCAACAATTAGAAGTTACAGCCGAAAATATAGAAATTGGCACACCTGCAAATGAGCTTGCAGACACAGAATCGATCGCATCTGAGGACTCCGCAGCCGAATCTTTGCCGTTTTGGGCCAGAGCTCAGGCCGATCGCCTCGATCGCATCGAACGTCTCAAGGAAACCGCCCTTGAGGAACCAGAAGTCATCGCAGCCGCCGCCGAAAGAGCCGCAATTATCGAAGAAATTCCCGGTTTTGCCTTTGACGAAGGCTTCCTCTGGTCATCGGAAATCCTAGCCAGTCAAGGCCGCCGGCCCGATCAAGTATCCGTCGAAGAAATCAGTTGGCTGCAAAAACTGCGCAAAGGTTTAGAAAGAACTCGCCGCAGCTTAATTAATCGACTAAAGGCGATCGTCGGTCAAGGCCCGCTCAATGAAGACGCCGTAGCCGAAATTGAGACTTTGCTCCTACAAGCCGATGTCGGAGTCGCAGCCACCGACATCATTATCAACCGCCTCCAAGAAAGACTCAAACAAGAAGTTTTGCCACCAGAACAGGCTCTAGCCTTCCTGAAAACCATCCTGCGCGACATTCTTGACGCTCCGACAGCCGAAACCGCCGCCGGCAATCCCGCCTACAGTCTGACTTTTGCCCCGGAAAAAGACACTTTCAACATTTGGTTGATTGTAGGAGTTAACGGTGCGGGCAAAACTACGACGATCGGCAAACTAGCCCACATAGCCCAAAAATCCGGCTACAAAACCCTAATTGCTGCCGCCGACACTTTCCGCGCCGCCGCCGTCGAACAGGTGAAAGTTTGGGGCTCCCGCAGCGGTGTCGAAATTATTGCTAACGAGGGGAAAAATACCGATCCGGCTGCTGTTGTGTTTGATGCGATCGCCGCTGCGGGCGCCAGAGACACAGAATTGTTGATCGTAGACACCGCCGGCCGCCTCCAAAACAAGAAAAATCTGATGGACGAATTAAGTAAAATCCGTCGCATTATAGACAAAAAAGCCCCCGGTGCTACCGTAGAATCTCTACTGGTTTTGGATGCCACGCTAGGTCAAAATGGTTTGCGACAGGCAGAAGTGTTCGCAGAATCTGCAAAATTAAGCGGAGTAGTATTGACAAAACTCGACGGTTCTGCTAAAGGTGGTGTTGCCCTAGCAGTAGTGCAGCAGCTAGGTCTGCCCATCCGCTTTATTGGAGTCGGAGAAAGCATCGAAGATTTGCGCCCGTTTTCTAGTTATGAATTTGTGGAAGCCCTACTCGATTTTAGATTTTAGATTTTAGATTTTAGATTGATGAGGTATCTGTAGCCGTCCCAATTTTTAGAGGCGGATACAGAGCTTCAAAATATCAAATTCTTAACCTTGAACTAGCATCGCAGGACTTGCGCCGACTGCCACGGGCGATCGAGTGAAAACTAAATATCTAGAAATAATACCTTCGTTCTGTTATTGCTTGCTTCGGATCAAAGCGTGATCCAAAGCGTGTCAAATTGAGCTACGGATGTAATATTAGTCTGCTGTCTGATTGCACAGTCTTCCCGATCCCCCCTAGCCCCCCTTAAGAAGGGGGGGGACAAGAGCGCTCAAAGTCCCCCTTCTTAAGGAGGACAGAAAATGGTCAAAGTCCCCCTTCTTAAGGAGGACAGAAAATGGTCAAAGTCCCCCTTCTTAAGGGGGACAGAAAATGGTCAAATTCCCCCTTCTTAAGGGGGATTTAGGGGGATAGGGCCTCAGCTATAAACGAGATTTCTTAACGATTTCAGACTTAAGTTGATACAACTGTCCTAGTGCCCAACTTCCTTGGCGAGACCCAAACTACTTGCTCGATAAAAAACCGGATTTCTGTTCAGGTGCTGCGTAATTCCTCACTCAATCATCCTCCTTTTAAGATCGAAAATCACAAATTTAAAATGACTGCTGTGCCCTTGCCTCGCCCCTCACCTCAACCTGCTGACCGCCCTCCGGGTCGCAATTCCACCGACGCGACGCCAGTATTTGCCCTCAAAGAACTGGTGGCGCGCTTGTACCGATACCAGCACAACGTTCAAGATATGTTGGGCTCCCTGGGATTTGCCCTGCGCAGTTTTAACAATCTCAACCAATTTTTGGAGTTGGTGCCTTTGGTGGCAACTCGCGTTACCGACGCCGACGGGGGAGCTTTAGTGCTGTTCAAACCCAACGGTCAAGTCAGGTTCCAGCAGTTGCACTGTCAGGAAGGACGGCAGTGCCAAGATATGCGAAAAGCGCTAGAAATAGCCACCAGGCAAGCTACAGCAGGTGCGGGCGTGGCTGGTGCATCTTTTTGGGAAACCTCTGGGCAAACTTCCAGTCTCGACCTGCAAGTAAGTCGTTATTTGGGCCCGGATGTTCATCTGTTTGGGGCGCCAATTTTAGTCAAAAATTTGGAACGCGGACGGCTTTATGTTTTTAGCAGTGATCCGCAATATCTGTGGACTCCCAGCAGACAGAAATTAGTTCGGTTGGTGGCGGATCAAACCGCCGTGGCCATCTACAAAGATGAACTTACTGTTAAGTTAGCTGAAAAAGAACGCTTAGATAGAGAGTTAGAAATCGGGGCGGAAATTCAATTGCGGCTGCAACCCCGCAGTTGTCCTAAAATTCCTGGTCTTGATGTGGCTGCTCGCTGCCAAACTGCTAGCAGAGTCGGCGGTGATTATTATGATTTTATTCCCGCTGACTATGACCCGATCGGCAAGGAATATGAGGGGGAACACCCCCCATCCCTGATTAAAAATCTCAAGTCCAAAATCGACAAGGGCCGCTGGAGCATAGTCATCGGCGACGTGATGGGCAAAGGGGTACCGGCTGGCCTGTTGATGACGATGACGCGGGGTATGCTGCGGGCTGAGGTTTTGAACCGCCACTCGCCTGCGAGAATTTTGCAACATTTAAACCGGGTAATGCACGCGGATTTGGAGAATTCCCACCGTTTTGTGACTCTGTTTTATTCGGAGTATGACCCGAAAACTCGCGTTTTGTCTTACAGTAATGCTGCTCACCATCCGCCTTTGCTGTGGCAAGCTGCAACTAATTCGATTGTTCGGCTCGATACTTTGGAGGGAATGTTGATTGGTTTGGATGCTGATTCACGCTACCAAGAAGCCCACGTGCAATTGCAGCCTGGTGATACTATTATTTATTACACGGACGGATTTACTGATGCTGCTAATCAAACGGGCGAGCGCTTTGATGAGGATAACTTAACCGCGGCTTTTCAGTGGGCTTGTCAAAATTATCAGCAGGCTGAGGAAATTTTGGATTATTTGTTCGATCGCGTTCAGCAGTTTATCGGTATTGGCAATCGCAACGCAGATGACATGACACTGGTTGTACTTAGGGTAACATCTTCGATAGGAGAAAATCACCATGATAGTTAGTTTAATTTCGGAAATTACTGTTGGATTTACCAGCTCGATTAATTGGAGCGATGTGGCTCACCTTTTAGTTCTGAAATCTCATTTGAGTACGGTGATTTTGGGTCAAAGCTACGAAATTTTTACGAATTTTCAGAAAGCTTGGAACAATTTTGTGACGACTGGTCAAATAGGAGCTTTTTTTATCGGTATATTTGTCGGCTGGTTCATTAAGGGAATTTTTCCTTAGATTTGTGCTGGGGATTTGAAGGCATTAGGAAAAGACTGTAAAAGTTCAAAGTCAGGACTTCATTATTTTTTCATACAGCGCAATTTTTACATTTTTGTAGTCAGGACTTCAGTTTTTTAGTGTTAATAAAGGTATAACCGGGAGAAGGATTTGTATTCCTTACTACAAACCGGGAGAAGGACTTGTGTTCCTTACAAAAAATCGGTTTTCAAAGACTTCTACAACAGGCATATAATCTAGTTTTACTTTCCGCAATGACAACACAACCGAAAACTTGGAGTCAAAGATTTGAATCGGCACTGCACCCGGCGATCGCCCGATTCAATGCTAGTATTGGCTTCGATATTGAATTGATTGAGTATGACTTGACTGGTTCTGTCGCTCATGCTAAAATGCTCGCCAAAACTGGAATTATTTCCGCAGCAGAAGGCGAACAGTTAGTCAATGGTTTAGAACAAATCCGCCGCGAATACCGCCAAGGTCTTTTTGTGCCGGGAGTTGATGCAGAAGATGTTCACTTCGCCGTAGAGAAGCGGCTGACTGATATTGTGGGGGATGCGGGCAAAAAGCTGCACACTGCTCGATCGCGCAATGACCAAGCAGGCACTGATACTCGTTTGTATTTGCGCGATCGGATTGCCGAAATTCGTGAGCAATTGCGAGAATTTCAAGGGGTTCTGCTCGAAATTGCGGAACTTAACGTCGAAACTTTAATCCCTGGTTACACGCACTTGCAACGCGCTCAGCCGATTAGTTTGGCTCATTACCTGTTAGCTTATTTTGAAATGTCCGATCGCGATTGGGAACGTCTCGGCGATGTCTTGAAGCGGGTGAATATTTCGCCTTTGGGTTGTGGCGCGCTGGCGGGGACGACTTTCCCGATCGATCGACATTATACGGCAGAAATCTTGCAATTTGACAAGGTTTATGCTAACAGCTTGGATGGAGTGAGTGATCGAGATTTTGCGATCGAATTTCTCGCAGCCGCCAGCATCATCATGGTACACCTGAGCCGTTTGTCAGAAGAAATGATTTTGTGGTCTTCTCACGAATTTGGATTTATTACGCTCAAAGATAGCTGCGCTACGGGTTCTAGCATCATGCCCCAGAAAAAAAATCCCGACGTGCCGGAGTTGGTGCGGGGCAAGGCGGGGCGCGTTTTCGGTCACTTGCAAGCCTTGCTCGTAGTCGTGAAGGGACTGCCTTTGGCCTACAACAAGGATTTGCAAGAAGATAAAGAAGCTTTGTTTGATAGCGTCAAAACTGTACAGGGTTGCTTGGAAGCAATGACGATTTTGCTGCGGGAAGGAATCGCCTTTAATGGCTCACGCCTCGCCGCCGCGGTTGCAGAAGACTTTTCCAACGCTACAGACGTAGCAGACTATTTGGCTGCTAAGGGTGTTCCCTTCCGGGAAGCTTACAACCTCGTCGGCAAAGTCGTGAAAACTTGCCTGTCGGGGGGCAAACTCCTCAAAGATTTGACACTTGAGGAGTGGAAAGACTTGCACCCAGCGTTTGAGACAGACATTTACAGCGCGATCGCACCTCAGCAAGTGGTGGCGGCTCGCAATAGTTACGGTGGTACCGGGTTTGAACAAGTGAGAAAATCACTGATTGCTGCGCGCGATCGGATCGCCTAAACATCATCGTTGAATTCTTGGGCTAATTCAGGCTGGCTATCTCTCCTTAGAACGATCGTGTTTTGCACTATGGTTCTAAGTTGAGCAGATAGCCTGACTATATTACTCTTCAGCAGCAGCCATATCTTTGTCCCGTCCGCCGCCGCTCATGGCGCCCATGCCACCGCCGTTGCCGCCGTCAAATCGTCTTCTCTTGTTGGAGAACATATCTTGATTTCTCCGCTTGCGAAACTTGCGAGCGTATGCTTGATTTCGTTGTGCCTTCTCTTTCTTGAGATTGCGGCGCTTAGCCATTATGACCTCACTAATAAACATTGACATTCCCCTGGCTTTCGCCGAGGGGATTCTTAAGGTTGAAACTCTCAGCACTCTTAGTTACTGAGATTCTTGGTTCAACGAAGTCACTTGCTTCCGACAGGATTTCTCCAGCCCCAGTAGAGGTGTCTTCTCCCCAAGCGTAAATTCCGGTATACCTTACCGTACTTGATCAGTTCTCTTTATGTAGTTAGGTTTTGTTCAAATTTAGCTTTCCTAAACCGCAACACCTATCGGTGTGACTACGCACTCAACTAATCGAGTTAAGTTTTTACGTTGTTTAGTTATACTCAATTTTAGACCGATGATGATTATATCACACCCAGCACTCTTACGGATCGAGAAGAACACTCCCTCCAATGAGAGTCTCTTGAGTCGCTCTTCATCTGGGCCCGATCGGCACACAATCTTGTTTATTTGCGAAAATATTTCTACAAACTCTTGACAAATACCACAAATGACACTCAATCCTGGTGACATAGCCCCTGTGTTCAGCCTGCCCGACGCTGCCGGCAAACTTGTCAGCCTCGCAGATTTTCGAGGGGGACGAGTTGTACTCTATTTTTACCCTCGCGATAGTACCCCCGGCTGTACGAAAGAAGCTTGCGGCTTTCGCGACATCTACTCAGACTACGAGTCGCGCAATATTGTAGTGCTCGGCGTTAGCACTGACGACGCAAAATCTCACACCAAGTTTGCAGCCAAATATCAACTGCCTTTTCCTTTGCTGTGCGACTCAAACGCCGAAGTCGCTACCGCCTACGGCTGTTACGGACTCAAAAAATTTATGGGCAAAGAATTTATGGGCATTACTCGATCGACCTTCGCGATCGACCCTGATGGTAGGATTGAAAATGTTTGGCGCAAAATCAAACCAGAATCTCACGCAGCGGAGATTTTAGGACAGTTGCCGGATATTTCGCCTGCATGAAGAATTAACAATTCTGACCCCAAATCTGGGAGATAGCAGGTCTAAAATTACTTTCCCCTCAACAAGCTTTTAAGTTTATGCGTCGATTGTGGCAATTTGTACAGACTGTGCTGGGTCTGATTTTTCGACATCCCGTCACTGGTACCGCCGTGATTCCTGTATTACCTGACGGGAGAATTGTCTTAATTCGTCGCCGCGACAACGGTCGTTGGGCACTGCCGGGAGGTATGGTGGATTGGGGAGAGGATATTCCGACAACGGTGCGGCGGGAATTGGCGGAGGAAACTGGACTCGATTTAGTCAAAATTCGTCGGTTGGTGGGCGTTTATTCGGCTGCCGATCGAGACCCTCGCTTGCACTCGATTTGTATTGTGGTAGAAGCAGAGGTGCAGGGAAAGATGCAAGTTCAGGATACGCTGGAAATCAGTGAGGTTGAGGCTTTTTTGCCGACGGCGATCCCGAAGGACGAACTCAGCGACGATAACGACGAACACTTGCAGAACTATTTTCAAGGTCTGACAACTTTGGCGTAATCGGCAGGGCATCGAAATTTGAGCAACGTTGGGAATTATCTCGCCGTCAAAAGCTGTTTATTATGAGTATGGAATTAATTTTTAATGTTTCCATGCTTTAATTTATAATCTCTGAACATTAATTTAATCATCTTTTTATTGCTGAATATTAAACCGGATGTACTCACCGCTACGCAATTCTCGGGTCAAACTCTCTTTAGGGCACATCTTCTGGCGCGAAGTCGGCAGAGGCCCAAATTTAGTATTTTTGCACGGTTCTTGGGACGACGGCAGTCAGTGGCTGCGGACGATCGAGCATTTGAGCCCCGACTTCCAATGCTTCGCACCAGATTTGCTGGGCTTTGGTAACTCGGAACGCCCGAATGTTAATTATTCGATCGACCTGGAAGTAGAATGTCTCGCCCAATACCTCGATACTTTGAACCTGCGAGAGCTTTATTTAATTGGTGACTCTTTGGGTGGCTGGGTGGCGACTAGCTACGCCATCAAATATCCCGATCGAGTGCAGGGTTTGGTGTTGTTGGCCCCAGAAGGTGTCAAGGCTAGCAACCGACGAGGGCGGTGGGAGACGGCTAGGTGGCTGGTTGGTAAACCTCCGCTGGCTTACTGGTTTTTGCGATCGATCTATCCAATTGCTAAGTTGCTGGGTAGCCAAAAGAAGATTGACCAACTGCTAAAGTTCAGACAGCAGTTGATGCAGTCCCCAGTTGCCGTGCAGTTGCTGTTCAGGCGGAAGCGGGCTGAAATTACAGCAGAGTTAGTAGATGAGAATTTGCCTTTGCTGAGAACGCCTGTTTTGCTGTTGCACGGTTCTGAAGATACCTCCGCAGCTTTCTCTGTGTGTCAATCCTATGCTGCTCTAGTTCCTAATGCTGAACTGAAATCTGTCAGTCCGGGGGAAAGCAATTTGCCGCAGGAAGTCCCGGATATTGTTGCTAACTATATTCGCGATTTTGCTAAGTAAATTGGTCATTGGTCATTGGTCATTGGTCATTGGTCATTCGTCATTGGTCATTGGTCATTGGTAACAGTTAATCTAATTAGCCTTTAAATTAGACGAGCAATTGCATAAGTCTTTAATTAATAGGCTAACCGCAGATGCAAGGCAGATGAACACTGATCAACGCAGATAATTTTAAGATAAGAGAGCTTGGGAGTGCAAGAGGTCTATTGTTGTCAAAAAATAATCAAATTCTTGTGGGGTGGGCTTCGCAGCACCGCCAGAAATATGCAATTTAGGTGCACAACAGCTTAATAACTAATGACTAATGACTAATGACTAATGACTAATGACTGATAACTAATTCCCCAAAAAATGGCTTCTGGTGCGTCAATTACGGAGGAAGCTGTATCGGGAAATGCTGCGGTTAGGTATTTTAAAAGCAAAGTGCGATCGCCCCCAGTGACTGCAATTTTGCTATTAGGAAACAAACGCAGCCAATCTTCAATAAAATCCCTAACCCCTGCCACCGCCGCATACACAACTCCGCTTTGAATAGCCCCAGCAGTATCTGTAGCCCAGCGGTGGGGCAGAGTTTCTGGTAATCTGACTGAGGGCAATGCAGCGGTTTTTTGACCTAAAGACGACAACTGTAAACCCAAACCCGGTAAGATTGCACCCCCAACTAAATACCTATTGACATCAGCCCCAGTAAATGTTAAAGCTGTACCAGCATCTACAAGTAAAATTGGCCAACCCAATTGGTTGCCAGCACCCAGTAAAGCCAAAGCTCTATCAATTCCCAGGGTAGGATAGAGTCCCCCGATCGCCAACTGGTCTAAAGTAATAATTCGGACTTCAGGATAACTCTGCCAAATTGCTGTTTGCTGGGGAACGACTGATGCCAAAACTAGAGGTAGCGGCACTACAGAAAGTGTGTGAAAATTAGAAACAGCGGGAGTAGCAGGAAGACAAGGGAAATTGTGAGCAGATATTTGCTCGATCGCCCTCATCACTGTTTTCACCAAAAATTCGCCTTTTTCTGCCTCGGAGAGCCGGGAAACAGCATCAGCTTTCAGATGCTCTGTATCCCATGTTTTCTCCAGGGTTTTGCCCGCAAACAGTCCCCAGTGCAGCCGTGAATTGCCGATCGCCAAAGCTATTTTCACCTGGCTTTTACCTCTCAATTCAGGTATGAGATTGTCGGTGCAAGCTGGCGGCTGAAAATTATCGGCAATTGAGTTTTCCATGTTGATCGATCGCGCGCAAACATTGAACTAAAGATAGATTCTAGATTAATTTTATTCGCTTAACGTGGCGGTTAACTCTAATTGACATCTAACTAACTTTAATGGTGCGCGCCAAATTACTATGGTCGGCTACAGAACTCATAATTTATATTTATAAATATTTGTAAATATAATAATTGCTATCCTCATACTGAATCCTTTATAATATATGAAGATTCCAATAGTCCTGGTAGCGACGATTTGGCTGTTGACGGGGTAAGCTCAGGTATAAAAAACCAGACTAAATCAAGATCCTGTAAAACTACTGAGTAAATATGTCTTTAAAAATACAAGAACACGAAAACCCCTGGCAGAAATTAACTTGCCGGTTGCCTGAATCAGGAAATTGGAGACAGGAAGAAGGTCTTTTGTTACCAGAAATAGACGCACAAAAAGCCCTGATCGTGCAGATGCAGCAGCAAGTTCAGCTATCAAACTTGCTGAACGACATTAATAACGAAATTCGCAGCACCCTTGACATTGAACAAATTTTAACATCGGCTTGCAGATTGCTGGGGCAAGCGCTAGAGTGCAGCCGCGTCAGCATTTTAGTCAAAGAATCCAATACAGAAAAAATTTTAGTCACGCGGGGAGAGTACAACGCGGGGGACTATCCGATGCAACTGGGAATGAAAGTACCGATTACTGACAACCCGCACTTGACTGCTGTGGTGTGTCAGCAAGAGTCGCTAGCATTGACGAAGTTTCTCGATTTTCCGGGGTTGAATGAACAAACCCGAAAAATGGCCGAAACTTTGGAAATTAAGTCAATGCTGGCAGTAGCTACTCGCTATCAAGGTGAAGTGAATGGCATAATTGGGTTGCATCAGTGCGATCGCGAACGGGAATGGACTGATTGGGAAAGGCAACTTGTAGAAGGGGTAGCTTCCCAATTAGCGATCGCGATCAATCAAGCCAAACTCTACAGCAAAACCCGCTGCCAAGTCGAACGAGAATCGCTGCTGCGGCTGATCGGCAACCAAATTCGCAGTACGCTGGATCTGGGAACTATCCTGCAAACAGCGGTGAGGGAAGTCCGCCAACTGTTGCAGTGCGATCGAGTAATTATCTACCAGTTTGAAGATAACTGGCAGGGAAAAGTTGTCGTTGAAGACATGATAGTTCCTTGGCCTTCAATTTTAGGAGATATGGGGGCCGATAAGTGTTTCAGGGGAGATTACGCCGATCTTTACCAGCAAGGGCGAGTCAAAGCAATTAATGATATTTTTAATGCTGGCTTAGAGCCTTGTCACGTTGATTTCTTAGATAGTTTGCAGGTAAAAGCTAATCTGATTGTACCGATTGTTACATCCAGAAGCGAAGAAAATTCACTCCCTACAGCCGGAAGTTCTAATTTAAAATTTCCCGGTAGACTGTGGGGTTTGCTGATTGCTCACGAGTGCGGTGATACCCGGAATTGGGAGCAGCAAGAAACGGAGTTACTGTCGCAGCTAGCTGACCAAATGGCGATCGCAATTCAGCAAGCAGAACTTTACAGCCAAGTCCGAGAAGCTGCGGTCAAATCTCAAGCTCAAACCCAGCAATTGCAAGCAGCGCTTCAAGAATTGCGATCGACTCAACAGCAATTGATTCAAACCGAAAAAATGTCTGGTTTGGGGCAAATGGTGGCGGGAATTGCTCACGAAATTAACAACGCCAACAATTTCATCCACGCTAACTTGTTTCATGCTCAAGAATATTTTAAAGTCTTGAACGAAGCTCTGGAAATTGCCGGTAATGCCTGCCCGGAAGCAGCGGAAGCACTTGTCAGAATCAATGAAGAATTAGAACTAGATTACATTCGAGAAGACTTTGGTAAACTGCTCAATTCCATGCGAGAAGGCAGCGGCAGGATTCGCTCTATCGTGACGACGCTGCGAAGTTTTTCTCGCTTAGATCACGCTGAATTTAAAGCTGTCGATTTGCATGAAGGCTTGGAAAGCAGTTTATTGATGCTGCAAAATAAGCTAAAAACAAATATTAAAATTGACAAACAATACGGAAGTTTGCCACTAATAAAATGTCATGCGGGTCAAGTCAACCAAGTATTTTATAATTTGATTGACAATGCTTTAGATGCGATCGACTCAGCGCGCAAACCGGGGGAATTAACCATCCGCAGTTGGCAAAGCGAGCCGGACTGGGTAACAATTTCTGTGCGCGACACCGGAAATGGGATTCCTGCGCAAATTCAAGACAAGATTTTTGACCCATTTTTTACTACTAAACCTGTGGGAAAAGGCACTGGTTTGGGACTTTCTGTGTGCTATCAGGTAATTGTGCAAGCTCACGGCGGCCGGATTCGGTGCGTTAGTGAGGTTGGCGAAGGAACTGAGTTGATTGTGGAGTTGCCGTTGACAAATCAGAGGGTAAGTGCATAATTCCTGCTTTAATCAGATTAATGACCAATGCCCAATTCCCCATGCCCGTGGATTTATAAGTAATTAACCGGGCTTGATATTAATTGTCAACTTGCTGCTGATAGGCCTGATAAACAGCCTCTAAAAAGACATTAGCATCAACTTTTGTCGGCAGTTTTTCCCAACCTATGATTTGTTTAACTTGAGTAGCCAGTTGTTTGCTCAATTCATTTCTGGCATGAGGTATCATAGCTTCGCGCCGCTGCAAATACTCTCGAATTACAGCAAAATCTTCTGGCAGCAAGCGGGAGATATCGGCCTCTACAAGCAGTTTCTTTGCCAGGGATTGAGCCGATGTTGATACTTTCAATGCAGCAGTTGTCCCAGGTTGTTCTTCTTGAATTACCAGGGTGCCTGCTACCAAATCTCCTAAACGTTTTTCCCGCTGGTTTAAAACTATGAAAAATACACCTATAAAAAATAAGTCGTCAAAAGGCCGCATCAAAGCCCGTAGTGTTGATTGCTGAAGCCTGACTGGACGGCCGTCATCCCTAATTACTCGGATTTTGGCACGACGCTTGCCTGGTGTTTGACCAGACCACACCGTTTCAAAAAATACAAAGTAACCTACATAAATGAAAAAACCAATTAATGTCTGAACTGCTATCAACCAGAGTTCTAAGCGATTGGTACTTCCTAGCAACTTTGCGATCGTCTCAAGGAACACTGAATTAAATATCAGCGCACCTAATAGAAACACTACTACGCTCAAACCCAAAATGATATAGTCTATCAGCAATGCGTATGCTCGGTTGCCAATGCCGGCTAAGGTAAATTCGAGTTCTACACTTTCGGGAGTGTGGAGAGTGAATCGATTAAAAAGTCGCATAAATTTGAGCAAATTTTATGTTTTGACTGAGGCTGAATTAGCGATCGCGCATTTGCAAACCCAAACCTTCTTTGCGGCTGCGGAGGTCGTAGTAGATAATGGCTTTCATAGCCTGCCAAAAAGGAGTCACAAGCGCACCGCTGCCAAAGCTCAATAGCAAAATCAGAAGATAATAAACTAAGTAAAACATACCAGATTCTGCGCCCAAAACTGCACTTAAAACAACTTGAACGAGCATAGCAATTATCTGCACAACAATCGTGATCGGGAGTGAAACCAAAATGCCCACAAAAAATATCCACTGAATGCGTCCCACCGACCCCTTAGTTAACTCCCAACTACGACTAATTGCCGAACTAGCAGTCAGATTATTTTCGATCGCCAGTGGTAACTCAACAATGAACAATTGAGAAAAAATTCGGATACATATAATTAATAAAGCAATGACCGCAACTACTACCAGCAAACCTCCAATCAATCCAATAATTGTGGAATTTTGCCCCAACATACCAGCAGCAACCCCCACTGCGACAGATAACAGACCGATCGCGATCGCACCTCCCAAATATACCCCACCTAAAATCAGAGATGTCAGTACACCCGCCCAGAAAAAATTCCACATCCGAGGATCTACCTCGCGGCGAGCATCACTGACAGTCTCTGGATGTTCACTAACTTCACCGAAAGCCAGACGAGAAATCAGCGCTGCGATCGCAGAATATTTAGCCCAACCATAAATCGGAACTAACAACCACAGATAAGCTGTGAAAGCCAAACCAAAATATAACTTAAAACGATCGCGGTAAATCCGCAAAGCAGCACTAACAACATTACCGACGCTCAAGGGGCCTGTTTGTCCAGAAGAACTAAGATTTTTTTTAGGCATGGCTGGATGGATTTAGTTGTGTGAGGCGGAAAATTTACACCTATCTTAAGCTATATCTAATATAACTTAGTCAAAACTTTATGAATATTAAACGTTGGATCGCGCGGCGGGAACCCAACTGGAAACGGTTGGACACTCTTTTACAGCAAGTAGAAAAAAAGGGGCTAAAGTCTCTAGCTGCGTCTGAAATCACGGAATTAGCGAGTTTGTACCGTTCTGTGTCGGCGGATTTGGCTAGGGCGAGAACAAATGAAGTCGGTAATATTTTGTTACAAGATTTGCAAAAGTTAACTTCTCGCGGCTATACCCAAATTTACCAAGGTTCGCGCCGCCAAGATTGGGATGCTTTAGTGGAGTTTTGTCGCTGGGGTTTTCCGGCTACGGTACAGCAGACGTTTGGTTATACGGCGACTGCGACGGGTATTTTTTTAGTAATGGCGTTGATTGCTTGGTGGTTTGCTTGGCAAGATCCGCAGTTTTTGTCCCTAGTAGTTCCTGGACATTTGATTAAAATGGTGCGCGATGACGGGAAATTGTGGATGGGTTCAATTGTGGGAATCGAACCTTTAGCTTCTAGCGGTATTATGACTAACAATATATCCGTATGCTTTGCGGCTGTTGGGGGAGGGATTGTTTTCGGTCTTTACACTGTTTATATTATGGCATTTAATGGAGTGAGCATCGGCGCGATCGCCAGTTTAGTCGCTCAGCACAATTTAGCTTATCCTTTTTGGGCGTTTGTATTGCCTCACGGTGCTCTGGAGTTGCCGGCGATTTTTTTAGCTGGGGGCGCTGGTTTAATCATCGCCCGGGCAATTTTTTTTCCTGGCAAATATCGTCGTGCTGATGCGATGAAATTTTACGGTACTCAAGCTGCACAATTGGTATTTGGGATTGTGCCGATGCTGGTAATTGCTGGTACTATCGAGGGTTTTTTCTCGCCAAATCCGGCAATTCCCGATCCGTTGAAGTATTTGGCTGGGATCGGGTTGTTTGCGCTGTTGGTGATGTATTGCAGTAAAAGGCGATCGGCTACATTGGTGTCAAATTAAGCCTGAAAACCTTTGTATCTCTCATTTATCGACAAGTCTCGATCCCCCTAAATCCCCCTTAAGAAGGGGGACTTTGAGGACTTCCGGTTCCCCCTTTTTTAAGGGGGGCTAGGGGGGATCTAAATCTAACGGTCAAACAGCAGTCTGTGAATACATTTGACCTTAAATTGACCCAAATAGCATCTTACCTAGCCATATCGAGTCCAGTAATTAATTAAAATCATGACTCTGACTAACATCCGCTTTCCCGAAGACAATCCTTTTGCTCGAATCAAGCTTCGGCATATATTTGGATGGTTCTTGTTATTCTGTATAGCCCTTATATTGCAAATAAATATTCTTTGTTCTATACGGGGGATAAAGTTCGACACCACAGAACCATTGGTTAATGAGATATTGGCAGTTTATTTATTAATTCTGTCACTAAGTTTGTTTTGGCGAGAATGCAGGCTAGCGGGAATTGAAATTAAATATCTCATTGGTAAAGTTCCCGATCGCTACCAATGGTTGCCATTAGTACGTCTGGCGATCGCTAGCCTATTTTTTTCAATAGGTATCTTCCGAATATTTTATTATCTTTTGTCTTTTATTGTACCTTCCTTTGTTGAACTAATACTGACTGAAAAGAGAAGCAGCAGCATTTTAATAGCAGCTTTAAAATCATTCTCCCCAGCGCTTTACTACTTACAATTGGCCTTGGATAATTATGTAATAACTCCTGTATTTGTGGCGTTTTTTGTAATAAGTATTCCGCTACACAGATGCGCTGCCAAATGGGGAAATATTACAGGAATAATAGCTATGTGTCTGCTGTGGGGAACTTTTGCATATAAGTATTTTATAACGATGATTATTTTTATATTGATTGCCGAAATTTTATATGTAAAAACCCGCAGCTTACTTGTAGTAATAATTTTTACGATGTTGCAAAATATTAGTTTTACAGTTTGGAATTTGTCATATAAAATATTTTTTGCGGACAATCAAACAGGAAGCACTCTAGAAATATTTCGATCGCAAATACAGCTAGGCGTCTTGTTCTTTGCTTTGTCAGCCCCTTGGGTAATCGGTTTCATCTACAAAAACTGGTCGGTTCTCAAAGGGCCTTTACCTTACTTTGCTAATGCTGCGGAAGCTGAGAAGATTAAAGCTGATTCCGAGACTTAAGTTGCAAATATCGGTTAACTAATTGCTCGCTAATTTGATTGGCTGGTGCATCCAAAACCAAAACTCCTTTTTGTTTCAACTGTGCAAAAGCTACCTGACGCTGTGCTAGTAAATCTAAAGCGACAGCACGATTATAAGCAGGTGTAATTTCCACGGTGGAAGTGTGAGCGATTTTGTCAACTTGAGGGTCGCGCAAAGTTACGCAAAAAGGCAAATAACGAGGTGTTAAACGCGCTAAAGCCGAAAGCATTTCGGTAGAGGCGGTAACGTCTACTAAATCAGTAATTAGCACTACTAATGCACGGCGAGTTTGTTGACTTACTAATTTAGTTACAGCACCAACATAGTCTGGTTCTAACAAAACTGGCTGAATTGGTGCAAGGCGTTCAATTAATTTAGATAGTTGATGTTGTCCCCTTTCTGGGGGTATCCAAGTGGTGATTTCGCGATCGAACACACCGACTCCCACGCGATCGCCCCGATTTAGCCCCGCCAAGGCTAAAGACAGCGCTGCATTCACTCCCCAGTCAAAACGCTTCAAACCCTGCACTCGCGCCGTCATCAGCCGTCCCCTGTCGAGTAAAATAATCAAAGTTTGCTCTTTTTCTGGTTCTAAAACTCTCACTAAAGGGCGCGATCGCCTCGCAGTAGCTTTCCAATCAATCAAGCGAGGATCGTCACCAATAGCATATTCCCGCAGTTCGGCAAATTCAGTTCCCATGCCGAGTTTTTGTAACCGCCGCATTGTGCCGCTATTTTCCAATGTTAGCCGAATAGAGAGTTCTTTCAACATCACTAAATCGGGATAAACGGCCACTTTTTCACTAGCAGCTATTTTCCAGTCGTGCCATGCTAAACCCCAGTTTCCCAACTGCCGCACCTGAATATCTCCCCACTTATATTCGCCGCGATTTGACGGGCGGATTGTATAACTTAATTCCTCATCTGTGTTAGGATTGAGGGAGGTTTCTAGCAGCGCTTGAGAAACATCAAATTCTAAGGGATAGGAGTCACAGATGCGAATTTTAGCTGTTTGATTTGCAGATCGCACTGACAGTAAAACCAGATTGTCTCGCCCGATCGAAAGTCGGTGCAACGGATGGCGCGTAACTTGCACCAGATGAGATTTGACGCGCAGTGCGTCGGTAATAGCTAGACCTACAATTAAACAGTCAAATAACAAAGTGCCGATAATACTTGTCTGCTGATTTACAAGCATAGCTAGCAAAAGGGCGATCGGTATGCCGATCGCTAACAGAGAATAAAGGCGAACAGAAGGAATCATTTTGTTTACCTCGGTACAGCGACTTGTTTTAATACCGAAGCTATTACCGAATCAATTTGTAAGCCATCTAGCAGGGATTCTGGTTTGAGAATCAGACGGTGACGCAACAGCGGAAGTGCGATCGCCTTGACATCATCAGGAGTAGCATAATCCCTGCCGGCTAGCCAAGCGTGAGCTTTACTACTTTGCAACCAAGCTACAGCCGATCGCCCAGAAGCACCCAATCCCAAATCAGGATGTTTGCGCGTATTGTGTACCAAAGCTAACAAGTAATCGAGCAATTTATCTTCTACTTTGACTGTTTGTACTGCTTGACGGGCGCTGAGGATTTGCTCTACCGTTGCTACGGATTTTATCCGAGCTAAATCGAGGCGTTTGGCGCTAAATCCTGCCTCTGAATTTAGCAGCATTTGCTTTTCTGCCGCTGCATCGGGATACCCAACCACAAGTTTAAATAAAAATCGGTCTAACTGAGCTTCAGGTAGCGGATAAGTACCTTCAAATTCGAGGGAATTTTGAGTGGCTATCGTCCAAAACAACTCTGGTAAAGCTAACGTCTCACCGTCTAATGTTACCTGCTGTTCTTCCATTGCTTCTAGCAGTGCTGACTGGGTTTTCGGAGGCGTGCGATTGATTTCATCCGCCAGTAAAATCTCAGTAAAAACAGGCCCTTTTTTCAGCGTAAAAGTATGACTGTTAAAATCAAAAATATTCGTTCCCAAGATATCAGATGGCAAAATATCCGGCGTTAGTTGAACGCGGCGAAAATCTGCTTGAATCAATTGGGCGATCGCTTTTACAAGTAGAGTTTTCCCGGTTCCAGGAACTCCCTCGATAATCACATGGCCGCCACTCAGTAGCGCCACTAGCAACTGCTGTATTATGGAAGACTGGCCGACAACTATTTTATCGAGGGATTGGCTGAGGCGTTTAAAAATAGAGTTTGTTTCGCTCATTTTGGATTGTTCCTATTAGACGAGAGATGTTGACGGATTTGCTGCCATTTACCCAACCAGGCTAGCAAATCTCGATCGCTGATTTGGCGGGATTTCCGAGATGGCGATCGCACCAATTCAACCAATTCTGCCGCTTTTCGCCCTGTTTGCTCCTCCCAAGCAGTTGTCAGGGTTTCACTTTCCAGGGATGTCTGTCCCAATAATAAGGCTTTTTGGAGTTGTAACTGTTCTGCTTTGCCGATCGTTTCTACCGCAAAATCAGTGCTGTTGGCTTTTTGCAAAACACCCGCTAATGCTTGAATGTAAGCTTCGCTGTTGTCAACCTGCGGCGCTGATAAAGTTACAGGCTGTCCAAACCTGTTCCACCCGGCAAAAATAGCAACGAGTAAAATAATTGTACCCTGTATCAAAACGGGAAATAGAGGAGTATTGGCTAAATAAGTGAATAAATTTCCCTCGTATTCGCGTTTAAGAACTTCTGGATCTTTGTAGCCGTGAATGTATTCGTCTACCCAGACTTTATTGAGGATTTTACTCGTTCCCTGACTTTGCGGGTTGCTAGAATTTTGGATTAATTTAACTGCTAGAGCCTGCTGGGTACCTTCTATTTCTTGTTCTCCACCTTCTAATTGAGTAACCAGCCCTGCTAAAAATTCATAATTACCTGGAAAATCCTGATAAGCATTAGCAGCTAAATGGGAGGTGCTGGCAAAATAAACTGTACCCTTTCCCACTGGTTTTTCCCAAACAATTGCCCCAAATTGATCGCCTAAAATTTGTTTTTTGTCTGTGGGGGTTCTCCGCGCTGTGTCAATCTTTATTTCCCCGGCTGAAGCTGGATGCAAGCTACTAAAAGAAGCTGCTGTCACCGGTGCGCGAACTCCCAAAATTACCAAAGTATTGCCCTGTTTTACCCAATTTTCCTCTCGCTCGGAAACAACTTCTGGTATCAAGCTACCATAGATGCGTAAAAGTGTACTGGGCGGTTTTGCATCTTGGTTTTTAGTAAAGTCTTCAAAAGGTTTTTGCCAGCGCTGAACCTCGGTTCCCCGTTTTGACATAAAAGCATACCATGCTCCGTAGCCGTCCGGCGCTCTATTATAGGTAGAACCGCTGTTGATTTTGTTGTTAGCAGGAGCAAATAACAGGGTAATGATAATTATTGCAGTAATGGCGATCGCACCCAACAACCAAAACCTACGATTTGATAAGTTCATCGCTGTTCAATCCTTAATTTGTTGGTAAGCTTGCTGACACTGTTCAAAGGTTGAGGCGGAAGCTTCCGCATTCCCGAAATATAGTTGCTGATGTATTGTTATCACGGTTTCGTAAGGCACTGGCTGGGGTAATTGCTGGATTAGTTCCAAATATTCGCCATCAGTGCGGCTGGGTTGGTGAACCGCGGTTCCCGCATCATTTAACCGCTGCAACATCGCCATGTAAAGACAGCGGCAAGCTTGGCGGTATTTGCCTTGTTGCTGCAATTTTTGCGATCGCAACAACCACTCTGCTACCGACAAATCGTTAATTGTTTTTTTCGCACTTCCATCAGTTGTTTGATTCCTCTTTTTGAAATTATGAATATAAAAACGTAACAGTTGCCCAATCTGCCAACTCGCCCAGACTGCGAGCAATGCTAAGATTAACCAAAAGGCGGCTCTGGCGATCGTCCGCAAGATGGGAGAATCAAACCAAGATGGCAATTCGACATTCGGCATATTTTGGGCAGTTTTTAGTTCCCACCATTCCAGAAATCGCTGTTGTGACTGTGCTAATTGCCAACCGAAATTTGTTTTCTCAAAGGAGCTTTCCGACATAGTTTTATATTAGTTAATCGATTATAGTTAATTAATTTAGGATTTTTTAATCCTATCATCATCTCCAGAACCCTGACTGTTTTGACTGGTTGGGCGATCGTCTAACCGATTTAACTCACTTTCAATACCACATATATTAGCTTTTTGTCAACTGTCTATCGATCGAAAATTGATTATATTAAATTATCAAATCAATCTTCTGCCATAACTTTGAAGTTACTTAACACCGTCATAAGAAATTTGATAAAGATTTACAAAAGAAACGTGTCAGAATGGAAACAATAAGGTAATGGATAACAGACAAGGAGGCACAGTATGGTAGCCCTGACTGAACGAGTCCAACGCAAATTGACGGTGGAAAAAGTCGAAATTGCCTCTGATACAACGGCAATTCGATGCCTGGACTGGGATAGAGACCGCTTTGACATCGAATTCGGTCTCAAAAACGGTACAACTTACAACTCATTCATCATTCGTGGCGAAAAAACTGCCCTCGTCGATACCTCGCACGAGAAGTTTCGCCAGCAATATATGGATACTCTGACGGGGGAAATTGACCCGAAACAGATTGATTATCTAATTATCAGCCACACTGAGCCAGACCACAGCGGTTTAGTTAAAGATGTGCTGGCGCTGGCACCCCAAGCGATTGTCGTGGGGGCGAAAGTAGCAATTCAATTTTTAGAAAACCTGATACACCAGCCATTTGAGCGACTGGTAGTTAAAAACGGCGACAAACTAGATTTAGGAAATGGCCACGTTATCGAATTTGTATCCGCGCCCAACTTGCACTGGCCTGATACTATTTTCAGCTACGACAGCAAAACTCAAGTGCTGTTTACTTGCGATGCTTTCGGGATGCACTATTGTTCCGATAGCACCTACGATGACGATTTAGCTGCGATCGAGGAAGATTACCACTTTTATTATGAGTGCTTGATGGGCCCCAATGCTCGATCGGTCTTGAGTGCAATGAAACGCATGGCAGAATTGGGAGAAATCGGTACGGTGGCGACCGGTCACGGGCCGCTGCTCAGGTACAATGTAGTTGAACTTACCGGACGTTACAAAAAGTGGAGCCAAGCTCAAGCTAAGGCAGAAACCACGGTAGCGGTATTTTACACTTCTGATTACGGATTTAGCGATCGACTCAGCCAGGCGATCGCCCACGGGATCACCAAAACCGGTGTCGCCGTAGAAATGATGGACTTGACAATCGCCGACTTGCAAGAAGTTCGGGAACTTGTCGGTACTGCTGCGGGTATCGTGATTTGTTCGCCGCCTAGTAATGGCGCTGCTGCTGAAAATGCCGAAGCAGCTATCAACACAATTTTAGTTGCAGCTAACAACAAACAATCCTTCGGTTTGTGCGAATCCGGCGGCGGTGATGACGCATCTATTTACCCGCTGCGAAACAAGTTCAAAGAGTTGGGTTTGAAAGAAATATTTCCCAACATTTTGATTAAAGAAGCGCCGACGGAAGCGATTTATCAACTTTGCGACGAAGCCGGTACCGACTTGGGACAATGGCTGTCGCGGGACAAGGCTGTTAAACAGATGAAATCCCTCGATAGTGATGTTGATAAAGCTTTGGGACGCATCAGCGGCGGATTATACATTATTACTGCTCAAAAAGGCGCGGTTAGCAGTGCGATGTTGGCTTCTTGGGTGACGCAGGCAAGTTTTAAACCGCTGGGTTTAACTATAGCAGTTGCTAAGGATCGGGCGATCGAATCCATGATGCACGCGGGCGATAAATTTGTCCTCAACGTGCTCGAAGAAGGCAATTATCAAAGCTTGATGAAGCACTTTTTGAAGCGTTTTGCTCCTGGTGCCGATCGATTTGCCGGAGTCAAAACTCAACCTGCTACCAATGGTTCTCCGATTTTGACAGATGCTCTAGCTTACATGGAATGCGAAGTGGTTAGCCGGATGGAACTTTCGGATCATCATATCGTATATGCGATCGTTGATAGCGGTCGCGTATCCAATCCCGAAGCGCTGCCGGCAGTTCACCACCGCAAAGTCGGCAATCACTATTAGAAGGAAGAAGGAAGAAGGAAGAAGGAAGAAGGAAGAAGGAAGTTTCAACAAGCGTGTTTAACCCCTGATAAAGGTCGTTTACATCCGAGGCTCGATCCCCCCTTAAGAAGGGGGGAACCGGAAACAGATCAAAGTCCCCCTTTTTAAGGGGGATTTAGGGGATCTTGCCTCAGCTACAAATGAGATTTATCCAGGTTTTAGGATTTTGATATCCATGCACTGCGCACCTTGCGTACCCAACAGTTGCTTTTCTTTATTTCTCTCTTCCTTTCTTACTCTGCGTTAGGGTGTGCAACACCTGATCGGGCTATAAAAATATGGTGCGCCACCAGCACCTTTACCGGGCAAACACTTGTCATTCTGAGTGTATTTTAACTAGGAGAATTGCCAATGCCAACGAAGCTTTTAGAAGACCGACATTACACAATTATTATTGCCAGAAGCGATGCCAGCCGAGACCCTCAACATCCTTTGTACGAGGAATGGGTAGAAGCACAGGCATCTCTGATCGACTTAGCAAAAAAATGTCAAGAATTTGACAATGACGGCATAACCGTCTATGAAGCTTCTACTCCTATGTGGAAGTATAAAAATTCAAATGTTGCCCGGTTGGCTGAAATTTTGCAGCGACAAAATACGGAACCGGATGCAGCAAAGCCGACTGCTATTAATTTGGCAGAACCTCTAACAACAGCTTTTAGCGATTATTTTCAGATCAAAACAAAGGGTGCTGGGAAAAAAGGAGCAATAATTGTTGCAGTCCTAGATGAAAAACCAGAAAATAGCGCTGCTATCGCCGAAATTATTGTAAGTGCGGCAAATAAAGTAGATAGAGATGAAGAAATTGGTGTGAGCTTTATCCAAATTGGGGAAGATTTGAAAACCAGGGAATTTCTAATTTACCTGGATACCAATTTACAGGCTCAAGGTGCAAAATTTGATATTGTAGATACCAAATTTTGGCACGAAATTAAAAGAAGTTCTGTTGTTCAGTTTCTCATAGGTGCAATAAATGACTAATGCTCTAATTTCCAGAACCGCATCTGATGCCAAACCCCGCGACGTGCAGTTTGTCCCAATTGCCACAGATACATCAGCAGTGCGATCGCGCACTTGGGATAGACTCAAATTTGAAGTAGAATATTCTCTCCAAAGGGGGACGACAGCAAACAGCTATATTATTCAAGCTGACAAAACTGCTTTGTTCGACCCACCGGGGGAATCTTTCACCCAAAATTATCTGGATTGTTTGCAGAAACGGGTCGATTTGACTAAGCTAGATTATGTGATTTTAGGGCATTTCAATGCTAACAGATCCGTTACAATTAAAGCTCTGTTAGAATTGGCTCCGCAAGTAGCTTTTGTTTGTACGAATCCAGCGGCGATTGGTTTGCGAGGGGCTTTTCCCGAACAAGAATTAAACATTATGATCGTACGGGGAGAAGAAACTCTCGATTTAGGAAAAGGTCACAAATTAAAATTCATCGCGACTCCGACTCCTCGCTGGCCTGATGAACTTTGTACCTACGATCCGCAAACTCGAATTGTGTTCACTGACAAATTTTTTGGAGCTCATGTTTGCGGCGACCAAGTATTTGATGAAGGGTGGAGTGTTTACAACGAAGACCGCCGCTATTATTACGATTCGCTGCACGCATCTCAGGCTAAACAAGTGCTGGCTGCAATGGATAAATTAGCTGATTTATCAACAGCATTTTATGCTCCCGGTCACGGCCCGATCGTCCGTTATGGCCTCCACGAATTGAGCAATTTGTATCGGGAATGGAGTCAACAACAAAATTCAAAAGACTTGACAGTTGCTTTGATTTATGCTTCGGCTTACGGGAATACGGCTACTTTGGCGCAGGCGATCGCCAAAGGAATTACTAAAGCCGGTGTTGGGGTAGAAACAATCAACTGCGAATTTGCCGAACCGGGAGAAATTCAAGAGGCGATCGAGAAATGCGCCGGATTTATCATCGGTACTCCGACTTTAGCAGGACACGCGCCGACGCAAATTCAAACGGCTTTGGGAGTTGTGTTGTCTACGGCCACTAAGAGCAAATTAGCCGGGGTTTTCGGGTCTTTTGGCTGGAGTGGAGAGGCGATCGACTTAGTTGAAGGTAAGCTGAAAGATGCTGGCTATCGCATCGGATTTGAGCCGATTCGAGCGAAGTTTAAGCCGACGGCTGCGACGATTCACGAGTGCAAAGAAGCGGGAACGGATTTTGCTCAGGCTTTGATTAAGTCGCAAAAATTGCGTGCGCCGAAACCGCAGTTGACTGGTGGGAGCGATCGCACGGAACAAGCAGTGGGAAGATTAGTCGGTTCCCTGTGCGTACTCTCGGCGAAGCGCGGGGATGTCACCAGTGCGATGTTGGCTTCCTGGGTGTCGCAAGCCACGTTTAGCCCTCCGGGTTTGACGATTGCGGTGGCTAAAGATCGATCGATCGAAGCTTTGATGTACGCCGGAGATAAATTTGTGCTGAATATCTTAGCTGAAGGGCGACAGTTACGCAAGTATTTCATGAAAAACTTTGCTCCGGGAGAAGACAGATTTGCCGGAGTTGAAACAACAGAAGCTAGCAACGGCTGTCCGGTTTTGACTGATGCTTTAGCTTATCTGGAATGCGAAGTAATAAGTCGGATGGAATGTGGCGATCACTGGGTAGTTTATGCGGCGGTTGAAAACGGTCATTTGCAGAAAAATGACGGGGTGACAGCGGTGCATTACCGGAAATCTGGGACTCATTATTAAGCTGCGATTAAGACACGGCAATGCCGTGTCCTTACAGGTTTGTAGTGAGGAATTTATTCCTCAAATTGTGATGAGGAATAAATTCCTGATTACCAGAAAGAATTGGTTTAAAGCCGGAACCGTTGTAGGGGAAAATTAAAAGAGGACTATTCATTGCTCGAATCCTCTTCCTTTGTATTACTTCCGGTTAGATCGGAATTATTCAACCACAGAGAACGCAGAGAACGCAGAGGAAGAGTAGAGAATTTTATCATTCCGATGCTACTGGATTTGATATCAACTGTCAACTGTCAACTGTCCTCAGCAGTCTTTTCCGGCCACAGATAAATAGCGCCAGAAATCAAAGTTAAAGCTACAGAAACCCAAAACGCAACTAATGCCGGAACGTTCCACGATTCGGACAGGGGAGCGATTAAAAGTGCGATCGCCACAATCTGACTAACCGTCTTCAACTTCCCCCAAATATTAGCTCCAGAAATCGTAGTTTTATTAACACGCCACCCGGCAATTGTCAACTCCCGCCCCAAAATCAAAAACACTGCCCAAGCCGGGACTTTACCCAACTCAATCAATACTAAAAGTGGCGCGAGCACCAACAGTTTATCCACCAAAGGGTCGAGAAACTTTCCCAAATCGGTAATTTGGTTCAGCTTCCTAGCCAAATAGCCGTCCAGCCAATCAGTAGCCGCAGCTACCACAAAAATCGCGGTGCAAATCCAGCGGCTTTGGGCGCTTGGGTCATACAAACCGTAGAGCAGAAACGGCACTCCCAGCAAGCGAGAAAAAGTAATCAAATTAGGCAAATTCATCATAGAAGGAAGAGGGAAGAAGGAAGAGGGAAGAAGGAAGAGGGAAGAAGGAAAAAGGAAGAAAATAGAGGGAAGAAGGAAAAAAATAGAGGAAAGAGGGAAGAAGGTAGACGCAAAAATTAAGGGCAAGCTTTTTACAAGCTTGCCCTTAATTTAACATTTTTTGGTAGCTGTTTAACTTTTAGAAAAACAGCTTTTAGCTTAATATTCATCTAATCGCAGCTCACAAAAAATAAACAGACAACTCAAAACAGCAGCTTGATTAACACGCACCGTTTCTACTAAAAACAACCCAAATTGTTTTGCAAATCAGACTGATATCGTAGGCAACAGACCACTTGTCCTGATACTCAAGATCCATGCGCATAATCTCATCAAAGTCTTTAACTCCAGAACGTCCGTTGACTTGCCACTCCCCAGTCAGGCCGGGTTTGACATTTAAACGCTGCCAGTGAAAATCCTCATAGTCAACAACCTCATAGTGAATTGGCGGTCGAGTTCCCACCAAACTCATCTCGCCGATCAACACGTTCCAAAATTGAGGCAACTCGTCCAAACTCGTGATCCGCAAAAAGCGGCCGACGCGGGTAATTCGCGGGTCATTGTCATTCTTAAAAGTTTGACCCTTGGCTTCGTTGGTAACTAGGTGTTTGAGCTTTTCTGCATCGACAACCATCGATCGAAATTTCCACATCCTGAAATGCCGCCCTTTGAACCCACAGCGGACTTGACTGTACAGCAGCGGGCCTGGACTGTCCCAAAGCATCGCCACCCATATCGGCACCGCCACCGCAGCAGTGATTGCCAGTCCCAGCAGCGAACCCAAAATGTCGATCGACCGCTTGACCTTGCTAGTTACGGATCGGTGAAGAGGCTGTTTGGATACACAAACCCTGTAAGTAAATTTCGGAACAAATAAGGAAAGCATTTCGGATAATACTGATAATTTAGAGGCACTCATCACAAATTTTATTGGATTTATCTCAATTTTAACGAGATCTCACGTCCATCTTATGAGACTCAACAAACTTGAACCACCTCAAATCCTGGGCTTTGCACAATCTTTAAAAAGCTGCCACACTTTTATAAAGTTTCTGTGTATTTCTTCTCAAAAGGTATAAAAATTATGTAAAATTAAGTACATTTACTGAAAAAATTAATTTTTGTGACCAAAAACCTGGTTTCTACGAGGAATATTCGGGAAAGACAGGGAGAATTCCACTGAGAAACCAGGTTTTTGGCAGTTTACCAAAGCACAGGGGATTTAAGCCCCCACCTTTAGGTGGATTGTTTTTAGGCAGGGGCTTAAATCCCCGGCCTAAAAACTTCGCACTCAACTGTCAACTGTCAACTGTCAACTGTCAACTGTTAACGATCGCTATCCATGCGAACATCCCAAGCAATTGTTAGTGGCTCTAATAATTTTTGCTGGCTGCTAGAGGCGAGCAGGCCTAAATATTCGCGAACAACAGAGGCGTGTTCCACATTCAAACGATAACCCCGCGAGACATCTTCAAAGAAAAGCGGCTCGGCCAAAATTGCTTCCCAATCGGGATTTTGCCTCGACTCCTCGGCTAGCAGCATGAAATCTTCCTCCTCCGGCAAAAGTCCCGCCGGCAATTGTCCTGACAAAATCCGCAGAATCCGGGGCTCGCAGGTGCGCGTGTTCACGCCCTGGCGTTCCAATAACTGCAAAATTTCCTCAAAGCTCAGAGTTTCCCTGCCCAAAACCTGCATTAATTCCCACAGCAGAAAAAAGTCGCTGTACTGTTGTGGCACATCCAAAATTTGAGGATAGAGAGCCAAACTCGCCAACCCGCAGGCAACTTGACCACTTTTTTTGGAATTTTTGATGTTTTGCGGTAAATAACTTAATGGAGAATTGTGAGTTTCCGAAATATCTCGATCGCCCTCCCATTCCCGATCTTGAACCACGATCGCATTCGGCAACTTCTGCCGCAACCAACGGGCGATCGCAGCCCAACCACCCATGCCCCCAGTACAAATCGCCTGATTAATCCCCGCCGGCGACATTCCCGCGCGGCTAAGCAAAGCATTTAATTCACGATTCAACTGCTGCACAAAAGGCACTAAAACTAGACTTTCCAAATCTTTGCGCTTCACATCCCAATGCTGCTGGCCAATATCCAAAACAAAACTTTCTTGATGTTGCAAAATAACTTTTATTTGCCTTGCAGCCTCTAACAATTGCAGGCCAAAAACAGAACCTTGCAACCGCTGCTGCAATTGATAGCGACTCGGTAAATCTGGATGTCCCGGACGTGGCAAATCGATCGACATTCCCCAAGTTTCATTTTTCGCCAACAACTGACAAATAATATCCTGATCGAAAGCATTGCCAGCCGCATCAAAACTTTGGCAAGTAAAATCAGCACGAGTTAAATCTTGAAGATTTTCCGGCAACTCAACTAAAGCTAATTCCACTGTCACCGCCCCCGCATTCAGAATCAAAGTTCCCCCGCTAAAAGACGAAGCATTTACAGTTAGCGGTGCAGCTTCTGCGAGTTCGCTATTAATAGAATTAATCGCCGAAGATGGCACTTCTGTGGGATTTTTGATGGGAATTACAGCAGCAACCAAAGTGGCGATCGCATCTTCTACTACAAAAATTTGCGAACCAGAAGCCACCAGATCCGCGCCCAAAACAGCCTCCCGCAGGTTAAACCGATAAGCATCCGACCAGCTCGCCGGAGTTCCCAA
The DNA here is from genome assembly GCF_036705955.1 of Microcoleus sp. A6-C6. Taxonomy (NCBI): domain Bacteria; kingdom Bacillati; phylum Cyanobacteriota; class Cyanophyceae; order Oscillatoriales; family Microcoleaceae; genus Microcoleus; species Microcoleus sp. A6-C6. Next base: position 109,949 of record NZ_JAUBVR010000009.1, read on the forward strand.
AATCACACCCTGCAAGTCTTTCAGGGCTGCATCGAGAGTTTCTGCTGTCAGTCCCGAAGCTTTACAGATTAAATTAGAAACTGGCAAGAGAGCAAAATTTGCCGCCATTGCAGAATCCAAAACTTCCCCCACTTTGCCAAATTTTTGCCCCTGGTTGCTCGGATTCAAAGTAGCCAGCAGCGCCCGCACAGCGTGCAGTGGTAGGGCGATCGACATAGCCCGATTTGACGACCACTGCAACAGCGGTTCGTACATCCCAGCAGTTGCGCGCTGATAAGGAATGCCCACCTTTAAAGGCAATTTAAAATTTTGCAGTAAAAATTCTCCCGCAGGTACATCCAACTGCCGGCATCCCACCGACTTGACTGTCACCTGCTGGCCACTTGTGCTGTTTGGGGCTGTTTCCTCGATCGCCACGACTGAGGGAATGCGAAAGCTCGCGCTCGCTGTGGCAACCTCAGCCTGCGGTGTTTCCCAGTAAATCGGGTGCAACTGGCCGTTGGCGCGATCGAGTAAAGCCGCCGACAGCCCACAGGAACCGAAATCAATGCCCAAATACCAACGAGAATTCTGGCGTTTTGGGGATTGAGAGGATGAAGGGGCGATCGCACCTGGAACAGAATGCAGCGCCGACTCTTGCTGCTGTGGAACAGCAAATTCGCGAGACTCGGACTCGGTTATTTTCTCAACAACTCCGGTTTTACTCTCTGTAGAAATTAGGTTTTTTTTTTACTTTCTGGAGGTTCGGCAGTTTGGGACTGTTCTCCATTGGTATCGTTCAAACTCGCCAAAATCTCGTCTAGCGTCAAATTCGATTCATCTTCCTCAGCAAACAAATCATCCTCAAGTTCGTCTTCTAAAACAAAGGGTTCATCCTCAGATGAAAGTTCCAACACGTCGGAGAACAAATCCTCCAGCGATCCGAGTTCTTCCTCTGCCGCTTCGCCCGATGGATCACTCGCCGATAAATCTAAGCTGTTAACCGCACTGGAATTCGATCGCCGTTCCGCAGTATTGTCCAATCCCTCCAGATTGTAGAGGTCTGTCTCCAACAGTTCCAGAGTATTAACGTCCAACTTTAGGGCTCGATCGAGGTCATCTTCTAATGCCTCAACCGGTAGCAAATCCTCGTCCGGCGAAGCTTGGATGTAAACATCATCGAGTCCCTGGGACGAGGTTCCAAACTCGTCAGTTTGAACATCACGGGCACTCGGCACGTGGTTGGGTTGGTTGGGGCTAATTTCTGCTGGCGATGGAGGCGTAGCAGCAGTGTCGAAATACTCACTTAGGTTTTGAGCCGTTTCTAGATTTTCTCGATCGTCCAAGTCAACTTTTGGCTCGATCGAACTTAAGGCTGACGGTTCTGAAACCTGAGATACTGTTGCCGCGATCGAACTTAAGGCTGGCGGTTCTGAAACTTGAGGTATTGTTGTAACTTGTGGTTCAAATAAATCTTCAGTATCTAAAGTTAGAGCCTCTACAGAATTACCAATTACGAATTCTGACTCTTCATCTGTCATATAATCTGACAGCGATTCGCCTTCATCCAGCAGATTGGCAAACAAATCTTCAACAGTATTTAGGGGTTCTGCCCTTTCACTTTCTGCCACAATTTGAGATTGTGCCGCTGCACTTTCGGCAGCAATTTCACTATTTTCGATCGTAAAATCTTCTGGTTCTAATTCTAGTTCTGCGACGGCTTCTCCTGCAAACAAACTCGCGTACAAATCCTCAACATTTTCGCCCTTTTTTGCTAACAGATCTTCCGACTCACTGCCAGAAAACTGAGTTTCCAGTCGAGGTCTTTCGGGTGAATAACCAAACAAATTGTCTGCCCAATCTGGGAGCGATAGAGGGGCTTCAAGGCGATCGCTATCGCGCCTCAATTTTCCGAATTGCGAAGAAATTTCTGTCCCGGCGTAGGGCAATCTGTCTTGATCAGGGAGTTCGCCGCTGCGCTCTTCACTGTCGGCGGTGGCTGAGGGTTCGATCGCAGTATTTGAGAGAGCGGGAGTGGCCCAGGAGCGATCTGCTGCGGTTGGGGTGGTCGTTTCGAGATTTGCCTGGGCGATCGGCTGCTGCACGTAAGAAGACCCTTCTCGTCTCAACTGTGTGGCCAAGTGGTTAACAAAAGCCGCCAACATTGCCTCGCTCTGCTGGCTCAAACCATACATATTATCGATTCCTTGTCCCAAGGAAGCTTGATAGCTTTGGAGATTTGCTTCCAAAGCCTCGAACACGATCCCCATCGTAGAATCGAGCCTCATCAGCAGACTGTCAGCACTAGCTTGGAAGCGTTGCATTTGCTCCAATCTTTGAGCTGGTGTCAACAACGGGTGTTCTTCTAAGGTTTGTGGGTTTAAAGCCGATGGCTGCGATTGTGCAGCACTGCTTGGTAACAACTGATTTTCTAGGCTACGGAAAATTTGCGATAAATCGCGATCCAAGCTTTCTTCCAAGCGCCCCGTCAGTACCTGCAAGAATTCAGAAATGATTTGCTGTTGGTTTGCTTGTTGCTGAGCTAGGGATTGTTGCTGCTGTCGTTTTGCTTCTAGCTGTTGGATTTCTTGAATTAAAGCTTGCTGCTGTTGTCGCAGAGCTTCTATGTCTTCTTGGAGCGGCCCCGTCAGGCTTGAGCGCAGGTTGCTGATTTCCCCGGTGACGGCAAGCATAATTTGCTCTGCTGCTGAGGGGCGATCGACCCTCGGCGGCATTTTGGGCACTGGAACTGGTTCCGGGCGGACATTTGGGCTGGCTGGCCCTTTGCGGGCAGCTACCTTTGAGTCTGAGGAAACCAGATAAGCGCGAACTCGCTCTAAAAGTTGGCGCTGGTGGACAGTATCGATCGAACCCGTCCAAGGCAAGCGGGGTGCGGGCTTGCTGAGTACCTCATCAATCTCAGCAATCAGTGCTTGAATTTTGTACTTCTGAGAATTCAAGGGCGGAACCTCTGGGAATGCGGCTAGGGAGAAACTCGATCGGCAAAAGATTGAAGTCAGGCGGCAGCTATGCCAATAGATAGAATAATCTGAATGCGAGTTCGTCAATAATTTACTAATATTTTCCGACAACTGTGAATCAACCTTTTGCCTTCGGATGACTTCTCTTGCATATAATATGTTAGCCGGTACTTCCGCATCAAATGCCCGGTAATTCAGTTGACAGTTGACTGTTGACAGTTGAGGGCGACCTCTCCCGGTCAGGAAGAGGATTCGAGTAATAAATCGTCTGCTTTTAATTTCTCCCGATCAGGGTTCCGGCTTTAAACCAATTCTTTCTGGTAATTTCGACTGCCTGCAAGTGATCTCAAATTCTGTGGCTGCTGTCATTGTTTCCGGGCACAGACAGGCGATTCAGCCAAGAGGGATAGCAGCGATCGCACGAACTGCCACTGTCTCACCCATAACCCCGCGTTTGCGACGGTGGCCCCGCGCCCAGTCTCTCATCAGGTAATGCGGTAAATTTTTGTTTCCATCTTTCACAGACTTGGAAAAAACCTCAAACAATCTGCGATTTGGGATTCCCGGATTCCGGCTTGTCCCCGTACACTCAATTTGACAAATCTTTCATCATAGCTTTTGATCTGTGTTCATGGCTAGAGATTAATGGTACTATAATCTCAGGGGAGCATAAAAAAATGCTGGAAATTGAGTTGGTTTCGGTTGCCAAGAGCGCCAACATTTGGGCTGGGAATTGCTGTATATTTTTCTGGTAGTGCTGACATTTGACTGGTTGCAGAGAGTTGCAGTCGGATGTGGTCGCCGTCTGTCCGGTGTGCGGACTTATGCTGCCACTAGCCGATCGACTGCCGAGCCTGTTGACCACAAATCTCTGAGCAGTGTTAAGCTTGTGTTCGCGAAGTGCTTGTCTTCGGTAAGTCGATCGCTCAGTTGGTTGCCGCGCTGCTAAAATTTTGTTAATAAAATTTGCTCCGCGGTATGTATCTAAACAATTATGGTATGGTGTTTGGTTTCTAGCTCACAATCAGAGCTTGAGGCTATTAATCCCCATATTCGACCTTTGACGGCAAAACTTTAGAGGAAAAATTGCTGATTTTAGATCCTTGTTTCTCAAATGCTTGAATCTCAAATCGAATGACTCGGCTGCAAGCTATTTCTAACTGCCCAGCGCAGATCAAGCACATAAATTAAAATGATGGCCTCATGGAAGACCGCTTTAACGCCCGAGATCCAAATTCCGATATAAATCAATTGATAGTTTCTACTCCTTTTTTTGCAGGATTACCCGATCCTGTAATCGAGAAAGCAACTGTCCACATCGTTACCCGCAGTCATCCGTCAAATCAAGTGATTTTACTCGAAAATGACTGGGGAACATCCGTGTATTTTATATTGGATGGTTGGGTGAAAATTCGCACCTACAACCTAGATGGAAAAGAAGTAACGCTGAATATTTTAGGGAAAGGAGAACTATTCGGGGAAATGGCAGCGATCGAAGAAACACCGCGATCGACAGATGTGATCACCCTAGCCCCGACACTGATCGGAAATATGCCAGCTCAGGATTTTGTGCAGCTTATTCATACCGAGCCCCTCGCAGGCATTCGGCTAGCTCAATTGATGGCACGCCGCCTGCGGCAAGTCAACCGCCGTCTGCGTTTGCGAGAATCGGACAGTACCTCGCGAGTAGCAGATATTTTGTTATTTTTGGCAGAGGGGCAAGGAAAAATCATGTCAAGTGGAGGCACAGAAATTCCCAACCTGCCGCACAGAGAATTAAGTAGCCTCAGCGGGCTGGCTCGCGAAACGGTAACGCGAGTGCTCAGCAAGCTGGAAAAAAAAGGAACGATTCTGCGCGAACGTGACGTTTTGTGCATTCCAGACCTACACGCCTTAGAGCGTCTGTTAATGTAGAAGTATCAGAGACTGCTAATTAGAATCTAATTCAAAAGCACTCTCTGTTAACTAACTGATATTGATGATTTCTCGCCGGAGGTAAAGCTGTGAGTTTTAAGAAAATTTTCGCCGCCGTTGATGATTCCGATCTAGGCCACCGCGTCTTTAGTCAAGCTTTAGAATTAGCTGTGGGCGATCGGGCAAAGATGATGTTATTTCACTGCGTTACTGTCAACACGCTGGGCGAGACGGCAGTGCCAATTCCGGTCGATTTGGGCATGAATGTCGAGTTAATGGATCAAGCTTATCAAGCTCAACGTTTGCGCATGGAAAGGGAGGTAAAACAGGCTGAGGGTTTGCTGAAAAATTATAGCGACGCCGCCGCCAAGCAAGGATTGGAGGTGGAATTTGACTGCCAAATGGACGGCGATGCGGGGCATTCTGTCTGTGAACACGCCCAAACTTGGGGGGCAGATTTAATAGTAGTAGGAAGACGCGGCCGCACGGGGTTCACAGAAGCTTTCCTCGGCAGTGTCAGCAATTATGTTGTTCACCACGCATCTTGTTCGGTTTTTGTAATTCAGGAAGTCAAAGCGGAAAAATAATGCTGCTGAAAATTTTTGCTGAGAAATCCATCTAAAATAAGACTTGCGTTCGTACTTAAACCCGGTTTCTATGATCAAGATTAAATTTGGCGGCGACGCATCCAAACAGTGAAACCGGGAAGCAGTCTTATAGCGCGCAAGTCCTGTAAAAGCTATCATCTAAAATCTAAAATCGGAAAACTGGGAATCAGCCGTATAGCGGGCAAGTTCCGTAAAATCTAAAATCTAAAATCTAAAATCGGATGAGTGATTTTTTGTCAGCAGATGCCACGTCTAATTCGGGCAGTTCACCCAGTAAAAATAATGAGCCGGAAACCGCCGCTATTTCAGATTTGGCGGGCGATCGCAAAAATCCAGCTCCGGGAACGCCCACCACTAGGGAAGCGCCTTTGAGGCTCGTAGAAACGGCATTTTTAGCAAGTACCGCTAGCTTGATTTGGCTGATCAATTATTACTTTCCGCTAGGGCCTTTGCTGCGGGTTTTTTTCCCGGTACCCATTGCCCTAGTTTACCTGCGCTGGGGCAACAGATCCGCTTGGATGTCAGCTTTGGTATCGGGTTTGCTGCTGTCGGTACTCATGGGCCCGACGCGAAGCATTTTATACGTGATTCCTTTTGGAGTTATGGGAGTTGCGCTGGGAGGACTTTGGCGGCGCAAAGCGAGTTGGTCTGTGTCTATTAGTGTGGGCGCGCTAATTGGTACTGTTGGCTTCTTTTTTAAGTTTTGGCTGCTGTCAGCTTTGGTGGGTCAAGATCTCTGGGTTTATGTAACCGCCCAGGTAACAGAGATTGTTGAATGGGTGTTTGTGAAGCTGGGCTGGCTGAGCGTGCCGAGTTTGAGTACAATTGGGGCGATCGCCGCTGGGATGATTTTGGTTAATAATATTGTCTATTTATTTGTAGTGCATTTAGTAGCTTTGTTGCTGCTCGATCGTTTGGGAAATCCGATTCCGCGGCCACCACGCTGGGTGCAAGTTTTAATCGATTATGAAGAGTAATCGGAAGGAAGAAGGAAGAAGGAAGAAGGAAGAAGGAAGAGGGAAGAAGGAAGAAGGAAGAAGGAAGAAGGAAGAAGGAAGAAGGAA
>NZ_JAUBVR010000189.1:0-1329 GCF_036705955.1 Microcoleus sp. A6-C6
AAGGATCACACTACGGGGTGTGAAACCCGTAGGAAAACATCAATGGAAATTCAAATGTTTCTGGCTTTACGGAGCAGTATCCCCATCTACTGGAATAAGTTTTTTTTGGGAGTTTTCCCATTTAGATAAAGTTTGTTTTCAAGCATATTTGGAACAATTGTCGCTTGAATATCCCGATGAATTGCAGATAATTCAAGTCGATAATGCCCGTGGTCATCTTTTAAGCACATCTGAATTGCCAGACAATATTATTTTACTATTTCAGCCTCCTCATTGTCTGCCAAGTAAATCCAACAGAAAGAGTGTGGGAATACATCAAAGAATTTTTAGCTTGGTTAGTTTTTAGTAATCTTGACGAACTCCGCGTAAAAGTTCAGGAAATCTTATCATCTTTAACAAATCATGTCATTGGTTTTCTCACAGGATGGTCTTGGATTTTACATTCCTTATCTCTAGCACATCTTTAAAAAAATGGTATGAAATCGGAAAATCATTACTGGAACAGGAAAAGGAGCTGTTCAATCTCTGGTATCAATATCGGAATCACCAACTCACTCGTTCAGAATTAGAGCAAGTAGTTGAACCGATTAAAACTAAAATTTTGAGCCAATTGCGAGAAGCTGCGCAATTAAACATCGGTGAGAACGAAAAAACACCCCTGGCTAAAACTGTGCGGACTTGTCGTAACTTACTGAAGCTGGAACCTGCTTTGTGGTTATTTATCACTGAAAAGGGTGTTGAACCGACTAATAATGCTGCTGAGAGAGCAATTCGCCCTGCGGTGATTTGGCGACGGACTAGTTTTGGGTCTGATTCGGCGGCTGGTAGTTTGTTTGTCTCTAGGTTGCTCACTGTTGTCTCTTCACTCAAGCTGCAAGAACGTAATATTTTTGATTTCCTAGTTGAGTCTGTCGCGGCTACTCGTTCTGGTGAGAGCCCACCCTCTCTTCTGCCACGTTAACCCCCTGAACTTCTACCATATAAGTCTTGCTAATAATTAGATCCCCATCAGGAATAAACATGGGAGATACAGACCATCCATCAGTTACATAAAAGTAGCATTTCCCGGCACTTACTTTGTCCCATAATGGCTCAAATGTCTGAGCACACTAGATCCCCTAATGCCCATCCTAAAATTCCTAGTTTAAAGTGGTCAACCGCTGTCCACAGCCAGATGTTGTCTGTTTTTTTTCACATAAGTCTGTAATTCATCACCTGGAAGCAACTCCCAGAATGACTGAGGGGTCATAAACATCTGACAACAGTTTTCCGAGTTGTTTTACCCAATTTATTATCGTGGTATGATCAACTCCCTTAACTCGTTCTATC